>JAKFWI010000227.1 GCA_021731965.1 Hyphomonadaceae bacterium
GCAATCGGCGATAGCGGGCGGGGCCACCGAGAAAGAGGTGGCTGCTTTGGCGGACGTGTTCGCCTTCGACGTGGATTTCCAGCGCGAAGTTCGCCCGGGCGATGCCTTTGAGCTGGTGTTCGAGCGCTTCGTCGATGAGGACGGGGCCACCGTCAAGACCGGGGAAATGCTGTTCGCCCTGATGAAGACCCGCAAAGGCGAGAAGGCCTATTATCGCTTTCAGGCCCCGGGGGATTCTCGCCCCGATTGGTATGATGACACGGGCACAAATTCGCGGCGCCTGCTGATGCGCACGCCGGTCAATGGAGCGCGGCTGTCATCGGGATTTGGCCTGCGCCGCCACCCGATTTTGGGTTATTCCAAATTGCACAAAGGCGTCGATTTTGCTGCCGTCTCGGGCACGCCGGTGATGGCCGCGGGGGATGGCGTGGTGCGCCGCGCCAATCGCTTCGGTGGCTATGGAAATTATGTGCGCCTTAGCCATTCAGGGGGCTATGACACGGCCTACGGCCATCTTTTGCGCTTTGCCAAGGGCGTGCGGCCGGGCGCGCGGGTGCGCCAGGGGCAGATCATTGCCTATGTTGGCTCCACCGGCTCCTCAACCGGGCCGCATTTGCACTATGAAGTGCTGCAGCGCAACCGCAACGTGAACCCGATGTCTCTCAAGGTTGCCACCGGCCGGTCGCTGGATGGGCGCGCTTTGGCCGCGTTCAAGCAGGAAAAACAGCGGATCGAGGCGCTGCGCGCTGGCGGCGGCGATCAGCCGGCCACTCTGCTGTTTGCCTCTGCCTCTCCCGGCTTGCAGCGCTGACAAGCCCGCTTAGCGGGGCCGGCAAAGAGCCCTAAGGTGATTTCGGCCGCATGGCCCACAATGTGATCAGGGCGGCGATAACCCGCTCCAGCCACGCCAAGGGCAGGGCCCTCCATAGGAACAGGCTGGGCGCAAGCCCCATATTCACAACTGCCAGCCAGAGAAGGCCAAACACCGTGATGGTGAAGGCCGTGGCCGAGAGCACGACCTGCAAGCCGCTGTGGCCGTAAGCCCGTAAATGCATTGCGTAATACTGGGTGGCGGCCAGGATCAATAGGCCATCCCAAAGCGCCCAAGACAAAGCGATCGGTAGCGTCACGGGCGCAATTCCCGCTTGCCCCGGGAAGGTCTCCAGCAGCAGCGGCCGAATAATCGCGAAATACCGCCAAACCTCTGAAACATTAATCCAGAGGAAATTGAGCATCAAAGCCGTGGTCAAACCCGTTTGGCGGCCGCTGAAGATCTGGGGATTTGCTGTTGCATTCATTTCGATAGCCTTGCGCGCAGCAGGTTAATGAGAATATGCCCATGCGTGCGCAGCGGTTTTGCGCTTTCCACGCCGCGCGACATGGACCATAGCCCCTGCGCCGTGAGCGTCACAAAGGCGGCGAGATCGGTGCGCTCTGCACGGCCCAAACTGGGGCAGGCATTGCCCAAAGCCCGCTCAAAGGCATGTTGCAGGCACGAATTGTGCGCCTCCACGCAGGTCGCCACGGCCAGATCATGCGGCGCGGTTTCGGTGGCCGCATTGGCGACTAGGCAGCCAGGCCCCGGCAGGCCCTCGGCCTCCGCGAGGCTGATCTGGGTTTCGAAATAGAAGGCGATGGCCTCCAGCCCCGCACCGGGCGCATCCATCCCGCGCAAGGCCGGGGAAACAATGGCCGCCTGATAGGCCGGGAAACAGGCCAGATGCAAAGCCCGCTTGCCGCCGATTTCCTCATAAATGGCCGCGCGGCTGGCCCCGGTGGCGAGGATCAAATCCTCCATGCTGGTGGCGTGATAGCCGCGGCGCCAAAACTGGCGCATGGCGGCGGGAATGATGGTTTCGCGCGGGAAGAGGCGGGGGCGGGGCATGGAATTGCCATAACAGAACAAACATTCTTTAACAACACCTATTTAAGAACCTTCATTCTGATAGAACAAGCCAGCGCCGCACGTGCAAAGCCTAGCCCGGCTTATTCACGATAGCCGCGATCGTCACGGAGACGGATGTGTTGGATTGTCAGCAGGGTCGCGCTGAGCGCAGGGGGCTTTAGAGCCGGGTTTATGCCGGCCAATGCGCGGATTTCTGCGCTTCGCCAGATCGCAGGCCCGCGAGAGCCAGAATGCGGGCGCTGCGTTAGCGCATTTTCAAAAAAAGCCTGCCCCGGACTTGATCGGGGGTGTAGTCGCGGTTTTGTGCCCGTAAATGCGCCAATTCCAAGTTTAAGAGCATCGCACCCAATAAAATCCGGCTCGGATTTTGCCTGCGATGCTCTGGTTGTGGCGTCAGCCTTCGCGATCGGTGGATTTGCCAGCGATGACCTGCAGGCTCATGGCCTCAAAGCGGCGTCCATGCGCCAGCCTGGCCTGCGCCTGCTTCAATGGTTAAGCGGCCGCGCCCGAATTTTCCTGCGGGTCGCGCAGGACATAGCCGCGACCCCAAACCGTTTCGATGTAATGATCGCCCGCTGCGGCCTCGAGCTTTTTGCGCAGCTTACAAATGAACACGTCGATGATTTTCAGCTCTGGCTCATCCATACCGCCATAAAGATGGTTGAGGAACATTTCCTTGGTGAGCGTCGTACCTTTGCGCAGCGAAAGCAGCTCCAGCATCTGGTATTCTTTGCCGGTCAAGTGCACGCGCTGGCCATTGGCCTCCACGGTTTTGCCATCCAGATTGACGGTGACATTGCCGGTTTTGATCAAAGATTGCGCAAAACCCTTGGAACGGCGCACAATGGCATTGATCCGTGCGATCAGCTCATCTTTGGCACAGGGCTTGGTCATGTAATCATCGGCACCATAACCTAGACCGCGTACCTTGGCGTCGATATCTGCATTGCCAGACAGGATGAGAATCGGGGTATTCACCCGCGCGACGCGCAATTGCTTGAGCACGTCATATCCGTGCATATCGGGCAAAGTGAGATCGAGAATGATGATGTCGTAATCGTACAGCTTGCCGATCTCGACGCCCTCTTCCCCCAGATCGGTGGAATAGCTGTTGAAGCCTTCGGACTTCAACATCAGTTCAATGCCTTGCGCTACCGCGCTGTCATCTTCGATCAAAAGGACTCGCATGTGATCTCACCTGCCCCGATAAAACACCAAGCTGCTTTGAAATGTTAACGACAAAAGAGTTAACAAATTCTCCCTGCTACGGTTGAATCTGTTCGGCGAATCGCGCAAGCCCTTTGGAAATAAAATATTGCAGCGGATCGGGTTTGGGCGCGGCACGCGCCGGCAGGGCATTTTCGTGCACAAAGCCGCGACCAGCAGCCCATCGGACCGAGGTCATGTTGGCGTCATTCCTCCGCTGGAGTGCGCAGGCACGCGGCCGCGACGGCGGTGCTGGCCAGCGCCGCCAGCCACCATTCCTGCCAGGCACCGTAACTGACGTTGAAATGGATCATGGCGGCGAAGACGGAGGCGGCGCCGCCAGCGCAGGCGAGACGATCATTGCCCAGCGCGCGCATGGCGCAGCGGGCAGCAAGCAGCACGGCCAGCGCCACCAGCAAGGCCCCGATAGCCCCAAATTCCAGCCAAATCTGCATGCTGCCGCTATGGGTGTGCAGGGGGATATTGGCGAAGATCACACCGTCCAGGTGCTGCTGCTGGTCGGTAAAGCTGCGGGATGCCTCAAAGCCCCAGCCCCAGATGGGGCGCTCCATGATGCGGGCCGAGGCGAAGGCCCAGATCTCCTCGCGCATGCGCCACGATAAAGGCAAACCGGCCGAGAAGGCCGCGACATGCCCGCTAGCCCAGGGTGCCGCCAGCAGCCAGCCGGCCCAGGCCGCGCCGCTGATCGCCAGCGCTGCGCGTGGCAACGCCAAGGCCAACAGAAATGCCGTGCTTGCCCCGGCGAGCGCCACCCCATTGGCGTCCAAATCGAATTGCAAACTCAGCCAAATGACGATGGCAAGCACCGCAAAGCTGCCTACGCGGCGCCAAGGCAATTGGCTGCGCCAAAGGCCGACCAAAGCGGGATAGATGAGCAGCGTCAAAATGCACACGCCGCGCCCGGGATTGCGCTGCAGGGCGATCATGTCGATTGCATCGGGTTGCACCCAGCGATTGAGGGGCATGCCCGCCGAGGCCTCCAGGCAGGATAAGCCAACCAAGGCCAGCACGCTGAGTACAACACTGCGACGGGTGAGCGCCCGCGCCGCCGCGTCGTGCCCGGCACCTGCCGCAAACAACAAAGCCAGTCCGATTACCAAAGCCAGTTTCGTGGCCCGCATGGGCGCGTCGGGGGTGGGGGACCAGAAGGCGCTGGCCATCGCCCATGCCAAAGCCGCCAGCAGCGGCAACAGCCAAAGGCGATTGGTGTGGGCCAGGCGCGGCAGCGCGCGCCAAGGCGTGCCCCACAGCGCCGCGATCGCCTGCGCCACGGGCAGGGCACGCGCGCCCAGAGTGGCGGCGATCGGCAGGGCGGCAAAAAAGATCGCGCCGACGCTAGCGGCAAAGCGTGGCCTCATGGCCTTTACACCAAATCCAGGCGCTGCGCGGCCTTGAGCTGCTCGGTCGCCAGCTTCACGTTTTGCGCGTTTTCGCGTGTGGTGATGAGCAGGGCGTCGGGAGTGTCGATCACCACCAAATTCTCCACCCCGATCAGCGTCACCAGCCGCCCGGCATCCGCGCGCACCAGATTGCCCTTCGCATGGATCAGCAAAGCATCGCCAGTGATGGAATTGGCGTTATCATCATGTGCGCTATGGTGCCAGACCGCATCCCAGGAGCCGATATCGCTCCAGCCCATCGAGACGGGCACGACGGCCGCCTTGCCCGTGCGCTCCGCGACGGCATAATCGATCGATAGAGCGCCCGCGGATTCCCAAGGGGCGGCGAGCAAATCGAGCTGTTCGGCTTGCCAGCGGCCGCCTTCGAAGGCCGCCGTGACGCCCGCGAGCATGGCCGGCTCAAAGCGCGCCAATTCTTCGAGAAATACCTGCGCCTGGAACACATAGATACCGGCATTCCATTCTCGCCCGCCTTCGGCTAGATAACGCAAGGCGGTCTCGCGATCGGGCTTTTCGGTGAAGGCCGCGACGCGATAGCCCTCGCCCCAGGCCGCGCCACGGGCGATATAGCCAAACCCGGTGTTTGGCTCGGTTGGGGTGATGCCCAAGGTGACGATGGCCCCCTGCGCCGCGAGTGCATAAGCGCGCTGCAAAGCCTGCCCGAAGGCGATCTCGTCGTGCACGAAATGATCCGATGGCAACAGCAAAACCAAAGCCTCGCCCCCATGCTGCAGGGCCAGCAAAGCGGCGGCTGCGGCGGCTGGGGCGGTGTTTTTGGCGCTGGGCTCGATGAGGGCGCGCGGGCGCAGCGCGCCGCCGTGGGCGGCTTCGGCCTGGCAGGCCAGCGCCAAGCCGGCGTTGGTCAACAGCACAACATCGCCTGGCTCGACCCCGCCCCCCCGCAAGGCCCGGCCCACGGTTTGCGCCAGCAAAGAGCCGCCGGCGAACAAGGGGGCCAATTGCTTGGGCGTGCGCTGGCGCGAGATCGGCCACAGCCGCGTGCCCGCGCCGCCGCACAAAATCGCTGCAAACACCTTCACCATGTTCTCTCCTGGCCCGCGTCTTCTGAGGCTAGACGGGGCCTGATGTTACTGCATCAAGCGCAAAGGCTTTGGTCACGAACGGCACGAGGCGGCCCGCGATCAGCTTTGCGCCCTCCGCGTTGGGGTGGATGCCGTCGGATTGGTTGAGCCGGGCATCCAGCGCCACGCCTTCCAGCAAAAACGGATAAAGCGGCACGGCAAATTGCTTTGCCAGATCAGGAAACAGCGCGTCAAAGCGCTTGGCGTAATCGCCGCCCCAATTGGCACCGGCGCGCATGCCCAGCACGGCGGCTTTTTGGCCCCGCGCGCGCAGCGTCAGCAGAATCTTTTCGAGCGCGGCGCGGCTGATCTTGGGATCCGTGGCGCTGAGCATGTCATTGCCGCCCAGCGCAATCAGCACGCCGTCAGCGGTTTTGGGCACGCTCCAATCCAGCCGCGCGAGGCCGCCAGACAACGTATCGCCCGACACCCCAGCATTGACGAGGCGGATATCGATGCCCCTTTTGCGCAGCAGGGCCTCCAGCACGCTGGGGAAAGCCTGAGCTTTCGGCAATCCGAAACCCGCCGTGATGCTATCGCCCAGGATCACCAAGGATACGGGTTTGGCTTGCGCCAGCGCGGGGGAGGCGAGGGCGGCGCTCAAAGCAAGCAGAGCTAAGCGGCGGGTCAGCATTGGGGCCTCATGGGTCAGCGGAGCGATGATGCGTTGGCGCGGTCACTGCGATGGACGTGCGACGCGCATGGATCGGCCACATTCCATTTTGTATTGCAATGCATTATGGCAGGCTGATCACGGCAAACCAGGGGCAGTTTCCACTCATGGCAATCGAGGGTCCGGCGCTTGCGCTGGCACAAGCGCGGCTGACGCTGAAGGGCGCGGCCGGGCCAGTAGAGATTTTACGCGGTGTTTCGCTCGAGGTGGCGCAGGGCGAGAGCCTGGCGGTGATGGGCGTCTCCGGCTCAGGAAAATCCTCTTTGCTGGCGGTCGCGGCGGGGCTGGAGCCGCCAACGGGTGGATCCGTCCGGCTGCTTGGCCGGGAATTGGCGGGCCTGTCCGAAGATGCCTTGGCCAAGCTGCGCCGGGCCCGGGTCGGGGTGGTGTTTCAGGCCTTTCACCTCCTGCCGAACATGACAGCGCTGGAAAACGTGGCGGCGGGCCTGGAGTTGGCCGGGGCGGCCCAAGCCAAAGAGGCGCGCGCCCGTGCCCGTGCCGCTTTGGCCCGTGTGGGCCTGTCGGCGCGCGAAGGGCATTATCCCAGCCAACTTTCTGGCGGCGAACAACAGCGCACGGCGGTGGCGCGTGCCGTTGCCGCAGGCCCTGACATCGTCTTTGCCGATGAACCCACGGGCAATCTCGATAGCGCCTCAGGCGCTGCGGTGCGCGATCTGCTGTTTGCGGCGGTGCAAGAAAGCGGTGCCGCTTTGGTGCTGGTGACCCACGATGCCGCCTTGGCCCGCAATTGCGCGCGCATTGTCACGCTCGTCGATGGTGCGCTGGCACCATGAAGCGCTTTGGCTTGATTTGGCGCCTCGCGCGGGCCGATCTGCGGGACGGCCTCAAGGGCTTTCGCGTTTTTGTGCTGTCCTTGCTGCTCGGGGCCTTGGTGATCGCTGCGGCCGGCGCAGCGTCACGGCGATCGCGCAGGCGCCCGCGAAACTCGCTGGACGCCTGCTC
>JAKFWI010000256.1 GCA_021731965.1 Hyphomonadaceae bacterium
GCGAGCAGCCCAGCAGCAGCGCCATAAAAAGCAAAATTCCAAGCCAGCTTCGCATCCGCGTAGCATACAGGGGCCAAGCCCGCGCGGCGAGCCCAAAGCGCGCGTTTGTGGTATCGCTTGCCACACCGCGTGGTTATCGTGGCGGCGTTCGCCAATCTCGCACCCAATGGTAAGCCATGGCTCAGCCGCCGCTCAGCGTGCCCCAGGAAGTCAACCAGCGCTTTACGCCTGAAGAAATCACCCAGATGCGGCCCTATGGCAGCGTACGGGCGCATGCGGCTGGGGCGATCGTGGTCGAGGAAGGCACCAGGGAAATTGATTGCTGCGTGGTCGTTTCGGGCCAGCTCGACCTCTATGCCGTGCTGAACGGGGAGCGCCGCCGCTTGGGCTGGCTGGAGCCGGGCCAGTTCGTGGGTGATGCCGCTTTGCTCACTGGGCGCACCGCCATGATCGTGGCGCAGATGGAAATCGCGGGCGAAATCCTGCACATCCCCCGCGCGAGCTTTCAGCGTTTGCTGGCACGAGAGAGCGCCCTTTCCGATGCGTTTGTCGGTGCCATCATGGCCCGGCAAAGCTGGATACGCTCCAGCGGGCGCTCCACCGCGACTTTGATCGGCTCCGCCTTGAGCCGCGATTGCTTCGCTTTGCGTGATCTACTGCAAAAGCATTCGGTGCTCTTCACCTGGATCGATGTTGATGCCCAGCCTGAAATGCTGGAAGCCATCGCCAGCCAAGGCTTGAGCCTTGCAGATCTGCCGGTGCTGTTCGCGGGGGAGCGCCTGCGCCTCGTGCGGCCGAGCGTCCAGCAGGTGGTGGAGGCCTTCGGCCTCGATCTGGTGCCGGATAATGCCAGCGTGGACGTGGCCGTGGTCGGTGCCGGGCCTGGGGGGCTGGCCGCCTGCGTCTATGCTGCCTCAGAGGGGCTGTCGGTGCTGGCGCTGGATTGTGAGGGCCCGGGCGGGCAAGCGGGTACGAGTTCGAAGATCGAAAATTATCTGGGCTTCCCCACCGGGGTTTCCGGGCGTGAATTGGCGGATCGCGCCATATTGCAAGCGGAGAAATTCGGGGCGCGCATTGCCGGGCCCATACTGGCGGCGGGGCTGGAGCGCCAGGGCGCAAATTATTGCCTGAAACTGGGGGATGGCCGCCACATCCATGCGCGCGCCGTGGTTATCGCCACCGGCATGCAATACCGGCGATTGGCTCTGCAAAACCTCGAAACCTTCGAGGGACGCGGCGTGTTTTACGGGGCCACCCCGATGGAAGCGCAGCTGTGCCGCGGCGACGTGGCCGTCGTGGTGGGCGCGGGCAATTCGGCGGGCCAGGGGGCGGTTTTCCTCGCCGGGTTCGCGCGCGAAGTGCATGTGCTGTTTCGCAAGGATAGCCTGCGCGAGACCATGAGCGAATATCTGGTGGCGCGCCTCGAAGGGTTGAGCAATGTCTTCCTGCACCCGCAGACCGAGATCGGCGCGCTCTTGGGTGATGAGAATCGCCTGCGCGCCGTCACGCTGAAGAGCCAAGCAAGCGAGGCCCGGCTCGATACCTCTTTCGTTTTCTTGTTCATCGGGGCAGCGCCGGGATCGAGCTGGCTCCCGGACACGCTGGCCAAGGACGAAGCGGGCTTTGTCAAAACCGGCGCCGGGCTCAGCCCGCGCGATCTGGTGCGGGCCGGCTGGGATTTGGAGCGCATGCCCAGCCTGTTTGAAACCAGCTGGCCGCGTGTCTACGCGGTCGGGGATGTGCGCAGCGGCTCGGTCAAACGGGTGGCATCCGCGGTGGGTGAAGGCTCGGTGAGCGTGCAATTCATCCATCAGGCCTTGGCGGAGGCTTCAGGCTGAAGCAAGGCTTCTACGCCAAAGGCTTGCGCCAAGGCGGCGGTCTGCGCCGCGGCCGCCTCGAGCGCCGCCGCATCAACACCGCGCAATACCAGGTTGACGCCAAAACCCGACGCATCAAACCAGGGGTAAGACCCAATCGACACCAAAGGATGCGCGCGCTGCACCTCCGCCAAAGCCGTGCCAATATCGCCTTCGCGCAGGCCCGGCGCGCGTAGCGTGCGCGCCAGCACCACCGCGCCGCCCTCCAAGCGGTGCACGATATCCTCCAGCATGCCCCGCATGATGGACGGCACGCCCGCCAGCACAAAGACATTGCCCAGCTGAAATCCGGGGGCTTTCGACACGGGATTGGCGATCAGGCTGGCCCCATCGGGAATGCGCGCCATGCGTAGCCGCGCCTCGTTCAGCGTATCACCATAATGCGCGGCCAAAATGGCTTTGGCATCCTCGCGCACACCGATGGCGACACCAAAGGCGCTGGCCACCGCCTCGGCGGTGATATCATCATGCGTGGGGCCGATCCCTCCTGAGGTGAACACATAAGCATAGCGCGTGCGCAGCGCATTGACCGCGGCGACGATGTCCTCGCTGCGATCGGCCACCACGCGCGCTTCGTGCAGGCGCAGCCCAAGCGGGGCCAGAAAATTGGCCAAGGTCCGGATGTTCACATCTTGCGTGCGGCCGGAAAGAATTTCATCGCCGATGACGAGCATGGCGGCGCAAACGGTGGGCTTGGAAGGCATGGGCATGCGCTCGCTATATGGCAAAGGGCGCTGCCTTGTCACCCCGGGGAAAGTTCGTTATGGCGATGGACGCGCAGGTGCCGCAATGGTGCGCGAAGTGCGGATTGTGGGCGATTGTTCAGCGGGAGATTTGACGTGAAGCAGCTTTTCTTGGGCGTTCTGGTGATGATGGGCGCGGTATTGACGCTGCCGGCCGCGGCGCAAGACACGGACCAGACCAATGTGGATTCCAGAATTACCATCGTGGCGAAGCGTGACGCGGCATTGCTGCCACCGCCTTCGCAGCCACTCTCGGCGTATTCCCGCATCGAAATCGAGCCCTTGACCTATAGCAAGCAAGTGCAAGCAGATCCGCGCAAGGTCGAAAGAGCCAAAGACCTGGAAGTTCGGTTTACGCCGCGCATCCAAAAATCTCTCGATGCCTGGAACGCCAAAGCGACTACAAATGCCGGCGCAGACCAAAAGAAATTGATCATCAAGCCCAACATCCAATCGCTCAAAATTGTCAGCGGCGGCGCGCGTTTCTTTGCCGGCGTATTGTCGGGTGATTCTACAATTAGCGTTTATATGCAATTCGTGGACCCTGCTTCGGGTGCGATCGTCGCTGGCCCCACGATTGTTAAGTCTTCTGGTGCGTTTGCTGGCGCATGGTCATTTGGCGCGACTGATACCAATCTGATGAATTATGTTGGTGAGACGGCCAACCAATACATTCTCCTCCACCTAAACACGCCAACAGACCAGCCCGCGCCAGCCGAAGCGGCCCCGGCTGAGGCAGCGCAGCCTCCCGCTCCGGCACCCGCGACACCGCCGGCGGGATAATGGCCGCCGGCACGCAAAGAGGCGCGTTCCAGGCTTACGCAGTCTGGCCTGATCAAACGCGATCCATTTGGTCAGGCCGTGCCTTGGGATTATCTCTCTTTAACCGAATCGCGCTGTACTAGAAAATCTCTCAGGTTTTCGATCAGCGCGAGTTTGGCCTATGTTGACAACTTTCAACCGGACCCTGTCGATCGGCACCCGCATCGGGGTAATTTCCGCGCTATTCGTCTTGGCGTCGTTAATGCCTACCGGCTTGCTGATTGCCCAGGCACGCACCCAGATCACGTTTTCAGAGCAAGAAACGCGCGGTGCGATCTATCTGCGCGGCGTCTGGGCGGCCTTGGTCAATGGCAGCGGCATTGACGCTGATTTCGCACAAACTTGGTTTTCCGCAGGGGCCAGCGCCACGGCATTTTCTACCAGCACACCCGGCCCCGATCGCGTGGCCAAGGGGCTCGCTTTGATCACCGCGGTGGCGGACGGCTCAAACCTCACGCTCGATCCCGAACTTGACAGCTTTTACGCAATGGATGCCGTCTCGGTGCGCTTGCCGGCTCTTTGGCCCGCATCGACGCAATTGAGCGCTGCGCTCAGCCAACCCAATCCCATTTTGCGCACCGTCGCGCTTGAGCGCCTCAACGCAGCAACGGCAGCGGCCATCGGCTCGATCGAGGCGGCCGCCGCCAACAATGCTGACGGCGCGACGCGCAAGGCCTTGAGCAAGCCCCTCGCCGATCTTGAAAGCGCCCGCGTCGCGTTCAATGACGCCGCGCTTGATACTGCAACGGAATCAGAGCGCGCCGCTGCGGCCGCCGATTATGCCAAAGCCATAGAAGCGGCGTGGGCCGCCGGCATTGACGAG
Source organism: Hyphomonadaceae bacterium (assembly GCA_021731965.1). Classification (GTDB taxonomy): domain Bacteria; phylum Pseudomonadota; class Alphaproteobacteria; order Caulobacterales; family Aquidulcibacteraceae. Next base: position 4,266 of record JAKFWI010000256.1, read on the forward strand.
TTAGAGCGCCTGCTTGCCCGCCGCATCAAGGACATGGAAGGACGCTTGGCCGGGCAAATTGCTTTGGTTTTCACACTGATACTAATGGCCAGCGGCTTGGCCATCTCGGTCAGCCTTGGTTTGACGCGTCGCTTCAGCCGTTTGACCAAAGCCATGAAGGCGCTGCGCGGCGGGGACACGCGTGTCGATGTGCCCCATCAAGCCGATCGTCACGAAACCGGCGCGATCGCCAAAACGGTACAAGCCTTGAAGGAGATGATGCAGGATCAGGCGCGCCTGCGCGGCGAACAAGAAGGCCTGCAGCACCGGCTGGATCAAGAGGCGCAGCACACGGAGCGTCGCAAGCGTGAAGCCGATGCCGAGCGTGAGGGCCGCGCCGCCCAACAAGCCAGCGTAGTGGCGCAGCTCGCCGGCGGGCTCTCGCGCTTGGCGCAGGGAGATCTTACCGTTCAGCTGCAGGAAACTTTGGCCCCCGAGTATGAAGGCTTGCGCCATGATTTCAACGATGCGGTGGAGCAATTGCGTGATGTGATGGCCGGTTTCGTCGAAACGATCCAAAGCATGCATGCGGGGGCCATCGAGATGAGCGCGTTGTCGTCCGATCTCTCGCACCGCGCCGTGCAGCAGGCCCAAAGCCTGGAGGCCGCCTCCCAAGCGATGGAGGATATCAATACCGTAGTGCGCAAAACCGCCGACCGCGCCCGCAGCGTCGATACGGCCATGGTCAGCGCCCGCAGCGATGCCCTTGATAACACCGTGATCGTCGATGAAGCCGTGCAGGCCATGAGCCAGATCGAGCTGTCTGCGCAGCGCATGGAACAAGTTATCGCCCTGATCGATGCCATCGCCTTGCAGACCAATCTGCTGGCCTTGAATGCCGGGGTGGAATCGGCCCGCGCCGGAGATGCCGGGCGCGGCTTTGCGGTGGTGGCCGCGGAGGTGCGGTCTTTGGCGCAGCGCTCATCGGCTGCCGCCAATGAGATCAAGGGTTTGATCGCGCAGAGCGCGCGCCAGGTGGATCAGGGCGTGCGCTTGGTGGATCGCACCGGCGGTGCCCTGCGCCAGGTTGCGGCCAGCGTTTCCGGGGTCAGCGACGAGCTTGCCGAAGTCAGCACCGCAACGCAGGAACAATCGCGCGTGCTTTCGCGCATCAGCGCGGAAATTCACAGCGTCGATACCATGACCCAGCAAAGCGCCGCCATCTCCGCCAAATCCACCAAAGCCAGCCATGCCTTGGCCGCTCAGGCAGAGCATCTGGCGAGCCTGGCCGAGCGCTTTACTTTGCAGGGCGCGCCGGGCCAGGCAAAGGCGCGCCCGCACGCCGCTTGATCACAACTGCGCACCCTGGGCTTGCCAAGCCGTGCGGGCTTTGCCTCAATCTGCGCGCAGAAACTGGGCTTGATCTGCCCGTCCAAATCCTTCAGATAGCCTTATCGAGGAACAATAAATCGTGGGGAGAAGAATATGGCCGCCCAGAAGCTTTTGGCATCCGCCGCAATCCTGGCGCTGTGCACGGCCTGCGCCAGCCAATCCCCTCCTTCCCCAGCCAGCGAGGCCGTCTTGACCCAAGCCGCCGCACCCGCCCCCGCCAAAGATCCGGGCTTTGTGGCCACGCCTTTGCTTTCTGCTTGGGCCGGGCCTTATGGCGGCGTGCCGCCTTGGGATCAGATCAAGCCTGCCGATTTTCCCCATGCCTTGAACGCGGGCATCAAGGGCCTGGAGCGCGATATCGCCGCCATCGCCGAAAATCCTGAGCCGCCAACCTTTGAAAACACCATCGCCGCCTCGGAACGGGCCGGGCGCACGCTCGATCGCGTCACCACGCAATTTGACGTGTTTCAAAGCAATCTGGCCGATGATGAAGTCCAGGCGCTGGACAAGGAATGGTCCCCGAAATTGACGGGGGTGTTCGATGCGATCAATTTCAATCAAAAACTGTTCGCGCGCGTCGCGGCATTGCAAGCGCAGAAGGATCAGCTTGGCCTCACGCCGGCACAGGCGCGCCTGCTGGAGCGCACCTATGACGGCTTCAAGCGGCGCGGCGCGCAGCTCGATGAGGCCGGCAAGGCCCAATTGGGGGCCATCAACCAACAGCTATCAGCTTTGTTCTCGGACTTTTCCGCGCGCGTTTTGAGCGATGAAGAAACCTGGACCGTGCTGGCCGCCGGCGATTTGGCCGGCCTGCCCGAAAGCTACAAGGCCTCCGCCCGGGCCGCCGCCGAGGAACAGGGCCTGAAAGAGGGCTGGATCGTCGTCAACACCCGCTCCAGCGTGGATCCCTTCCTCACCTTCAGCGCGCGCCGCGATCTTCGCGAAAAGATCTGGAAGAAATTCAAGGGGCGCGGCGATAATGGCGATGCCCATGATACCAATGCCTTGATCGCCAAGATCACCCAATTGCGCGCGGAGCGCGCCAAGCTGCTTGGCTTTCCCACCCACGCCCATTGGCGCATGGATGACACGATGGCCAAAGACCCGGCCAAGGCCGAGGCCCTGATGAACCGGGTGTGGACCCCGGCCGTGCAGCGCGTCAAGGAAGAAGTGGCCGATATGCGCGCCATCGCCAAGAAAGAAGGCGCGAACATCAATATTGAGCCCTGGGATTATTTGTTTTACGCCGAAAAAGTGCGCAAGGCGAAGTATGATGTCGATCAAAGCGAGATCAAACCCTATTTCGAATTGAACAATATGATCAATGCCGCCTTCTGGACGGCGGGGGAATTATACGGGCTGAACTTCGCGGAAATCACCGGCAAGGTGCCGGTTTTCCATCCCGATGTGCGGGTTTGGGAGGTCACGGATAAATCCAGCGGGCGCCATATTGGCCTGTTTTACGGCGATTATTTCGCGCGGGCGGGCAAGCGCTCCGGTGCCTGGATGACCAGCTATCGGGTGCACGAAACCTTTGATGGCGCACGCACGCCATTGGTTTCCAACAACAACAATTTCGTCAAGGGCGCGCCTGGCCAGCCCGTTTT
>JAKFWI010000194.1 GCA_021731965.1 Hyphomonadaceae bacterium
GGGCGTGCCGGAAATCACCCGGCGCGCGTCCTCTACGGACATGCCCAGGTCGGCGGCGATGGTGCCAACAAACGCATCAAACAAACCGCCCAGCAGCGCATCGGTTGCCTGCTTATGGGCCGGCGTATAGCCCTTCTGCGTATAGACGTTCACCGCATTCTTGAACTCAGACCGCTGCTCAAATTGCGGGGTGACGTGGAATTTCTCGAAGGCCCCGCCCATGAACGTCGTCTGCGAGGCGATGCCCATGGGCATGAAATCCCCGGTTTCCTGGAGCCACAAATCTTCGACCCCCGCCACGGCGGCATAACCGGTCAGCGAGGTCTGCAGGGAGTCATTCTGCAGATGTGCCATGGTGAATTTGCCGGTTTTGCGGAAATCCGCGATGGCGGTGCGCAGCTCCTCGGCTTGCGCAGGTGCCAAGCCCGCGCTGCTGGCGCGCAGCACCAGGCCTTTTACGGCTTTATCGGCCGCGGCCGCGTGCAACTTACGCACAATCGAGATCGTCGACGCCTGCGAGCCAAACCCGAAGGCCGACGCGCTGGATTGATCGCTGATCGGCTCGCGCATATCCAGCGTCAGCACCACGGCGCTTGGCTCCACGCGCTCCCGCTTCACCGAGGAGCCGATGGCCGAAATCAACGCGAACGGAACGACGACAACGAACAGGACCAAGCCGACAAGCACGCCCGCGACTGTGATGAGGAATTGTTTCACGCTCGACTCCACCCCGCGCATTCGCGGTTTATCGATAAATGATATGAACTTTTCGGAAAAACACAAGCCCAAATAGCAATGGGCACCTTCCTTGCGGAAAGTGCCCATCGCGCCTCAAGCTAGAACTTGGCTCAGCGTCAGTCGAGAATTTTGGCCACCACGCCGGCACCCACGGTGCGCCCGCCTTCGCGGATGGCAAAGCGCAGGCCCTGATCCATGGCGATCGGCATGATCAGCTCCACGGTCATTTTCACATTATCGCCAGGGATGACCATTTTGGTTTCTTCCGGCAATTGCACGATCCCGGTGACATCGGTGGTGCGGAAATAGAATTGCGGCCGGTAATTGGTGAAGAAGGGCGTGTGGCGCCCGCCTTCTTCCTTGGTGAGGATATAGGCTTCGGCCTCGAACTTCTTGTGGGGCTTGATGGAGCCCGGCTTGGCCAAAACCTGGCCGCGCTCAACGCCTTCACGATCCACACCGCGTAGCAGCGCGCCGATATTATCGCCAGCCTGGCCTTGATCCAGCAGCTTGCGGAACATTTCGACGCCCGTGACGATGGATTTTTGCGTATCGCGGATGCCGAGGATTTCGATTTCCTCGCCCACCTTGATAATCCCCCGCTCAACGCGCCCGGTCACGACCGTGCCCCGGCCGGAGATGGAGAACACATCTTCGATCGGCATGAGGAAGGGCAAATCCACCGGCCGCTCGGGCTGGGGGATATAGGCATCGACGGCCTTCATCAATTCCAAAATGGCGTTTTCGCCGATTTCCGGATCGCGGTTTTCCACGGCGGCCAGCGCCGAGCCCTTGACGATCGGGATGTCATCACCCGGGAATTGATAATAGGAAAGCAGCTCGCGCACTTCCATTTCCACCAATTCGAGCAGATCGGCATCATCGACCATGTCGACCTTGTTCATGAACACCACCAGCGAGGGCACGCCCACCTGGCGGGCCAGCAAGATGTGCTCGCGCGTCTGCGGCATCGGTCCATCGGCGGACGAAACCACCAAGATGGCCCCATCCATCTGCGCCGCGCCCGTGATCATGTTCTTCACATAATCGGCGTGCCCGGGGCAATCGACGTGCGCGTAATGGCGGTTGGCCGTCTCATATTCCACGTGGGCGGTGTTGATGGTAATGCCGCGCGCCTTTTCTTCGGGGGCCGCATCGATATCTTCATATCTCTTGGCAGTCGCGCCGCCCGATTTGGCCAGCACCATGGTGATGGCGGCCGTCAGCGTCGTCTTGCCGTGGTCCACGTGACCAATGGTTCCGATATTGCAGTGCGGCTTGGTACGCTGAAACTTTTCCTTGGCCATCGCTCACAGGCTCCTAACTGGCGTCTTCATCAAAAACAGGGTTTAGAACTTAACTCCGCAGCTTGGCGAGCACTTCTTGGCTGACCGCGCGCGGCACTTCTTCATAGTGACTGAACTGCATCGAGAAACTGGCGCGCCCCTGACTAAAGGAGCGCAACGTGTTCACATAGCCGAACATATTGGCCAAGGGCACCATGGCGTTGATCACCGTGGCATTGCCCCGCATATCCTGGCCCTGGATCATCCCACGACGGGAATTGAGATCTCCGATCACGGAGCCGACATATTCCTCAGGGCTGACGCACTCCACTTTCATGATCGGTTCGAGCAGGCGCGGATCGCCGGCCTCTTTCAGCTCCCGGAAGGCCGCCCGCGCGGCGATTTCAAAGGTCAGCACGTTGGAATCGACATCGTGGAAATCCCCGTCGATCAGGCGGGCGCTGAAATCAATTGTGGGAAAGCCGGCCAGCAGGCCATTTTCCTTTTGATTGGTGAGGCCCTTCTCGACGCCGGGCACGAATTCCTTGGGCACCGCCCCGCCAACCACTTTGTTCTCGAACACGAAGCCGCTGCCCGGCTCACCGGGCGCGAATTCAATTTTCACCCGGGCAAACTGGCCAGAGCCGCCGGTTTGCTTTTTGTGGGTGTAATCAATGGTGGCCGGCTTGCCCAGCTTTTCGCGATAAGCAACTTGCGGCGCGCCGACACTGGCATCGACCTTATACGTGCGGCGCAGGATATCGACTTTGATATCCAAATGCAGTTCGCCCATGCCTTTGAGGATGGTTTGGCCCGATTCCGGATCTGTGGAGACGCGGAAGGAGGGATCCTCCGCAGCCAGCTTGGCCAAAGCCACGCCCAGCTTTTCTTGATCAGCCTTGGATTTCGGCTCGATCGCCACTTCGATGACCGGCTCGGGGAATTCCATGCGCTCGAGGATGACCGGCTTTTGCGGATCGCACAGCGTATCTCCTGTGCGCACCTCTTTGAGGCCGGCCAAGGCCACGATATCGCCCGCGAAGGCTTCTTTGATATCCACCCGGTCGTTGGCGTGCATCAGCAGCATGCGCCCGACGCGCTCTTTCTTGTCGCGCGTGGAATTCATCAGGCCATCGCCGGTGGCCAGCTTGCCCGAATAAATCCGGCAAAAAGTGATGGTGCCAACAAAGGGATCGTCCATGATCTTGAAAGCGAGCATGGCGAAGGGCTCGGTATCATTGGTGGCGCGCACCACCTCTTCTTCCGAATCCGGAATTGTGCCGCGAATTGGTGGCACATCATGCGGTGAGGGCAGATAATCCACCACGGCATCCAGCAAAGGCTGCACGCCTTTATTTTTGAAGGCAGAACCGCACAGGATCGGATACCAGACACGCCCGATCACCGCCTTGCGGATCAAAGCCTTGAGCGTCGCCTCATCCGGCTCTTCGCCATCGAGATAACGCTCCATCGCGCCATCATCCATCTCCACCGCGGCCTCGATCAACAAGGCGCGGTATTCCTTGGCCTGCTCCAGCATGTCCGCCGGGATTTCAACGATATTGAACTTGGCACCCAGGCTTTCTTCTTCCCAGATCACCGCATTCATCTTGACCAGATCAACCAGGCCCTTGAAGCTGCTTTCGATGCCGATCGGCAATTGGATGGGCACGGGGCGCGCGCCCAGGCGCGTCTTGATATCACTGACGCATTGGAAAAAGTCCGCGCCCAGTTTGTCCATCTTGTTGGCGAAAACAATGCGTGGCACGCGGTATTTATCGCCCTGGCGCCAAACAGTTTCCGTTTGCGGCTCCACGCCTTGGTTGCCATCCAGCACGCACACCGCGCCGTCCAGCACCCGCAAAGAGCGCTCCACCTCGATGGTGAAATCCACGTGGCCGGGCGTGTCGATGATATTGAGGCGCTTGCCATTCCAAATGCAGGTGGTCGCGGCGGAGGTGATGGTGATGCCCCGCTCCTGCTCCTGCTCCATCCAATCCATGGTGGCCGCGCCATCATGGACTTCGCCGATCTTGTGGCTCTTGCCGGTATAATAGAGGACGCGCTCCGTCGTCGTCGTCTTCCCGGCGTCGATATGGGCCATGATCCCGAAATTGCGGTAATCTTCGATGGCGTACTGGCGCGGCATGAGGCTGGTCTCGATCCTATTGGGGCTTAGCGGCGAGGCCGCGTGCCCGGTACGATTTCGTGTTGCTGGACGGGCAGCGCGAGCTGCGACCGCAACTCAGGCCCGGTCCATAATACTTTGTCTCGCAAGCGCAAAGCCCTGATCGCCGCGCCGCTGCTCTGCGACCCAGAAATATGGGCCTCGTGCCTTTCCCGCCCTGTCATAGGCGCTCGCCCTGGCAGGCCGGCGTGCGCCGCACCACGCGCCGTAGGGCGCTGCATTGGCGACGCCACGACGCTACCAGCGATAATGCGAGAAGGCCCGGTTGGCTTCAGCCATCCGGTGGGTATCTTCCCGCTTTTTCACGGCCGAGCCCCGATTGTTGAACGCATCGACCAATTCACCAGCCAGCCGCTCAACCATCGTGCTTTCGTTGCGATTGCGCGCGGCGCTGACGATCCAGCGGATCGCCAAGGCCTGGCGGCGCTCCACGCGCACTTCCACCGGCACCTGATAGGTGGCCCCACCGACCCGGCGCGAGCGCACCTCAATGGCCGGGGCCACATTGGCCAGCGCGTCGTGGAAAATCTCCAGCGGCTCGCGACGCAATCGGCGCTCAACCGAATCGAAAGCACCGTAGACGATCTGCTCGGCCACCGATTTTTTGCCCTCATACATGATATAATTCATGAATTTGGTGAGGACCAGATCGCCGAATTTCGGATCGGGAAGGACTTCGCGCTGTTCAGCGCGGTGACGACGGGACATCTCGCGCTCTCCTTATTTCGGCCGCTTGGCGCCATAGAGCGAACGCCGCTGGCGGCGTGTTTTGACGCCTTGGGTATCGAGCACGCCGCGCAAAATATGATAGCGCACGCCCGGCAAATCCTTCACCCGGCCGCCGCGGATCAGCACCACCGAGTGCTCTTGCAGATTGTGGCCCTCACCGGGGATGTAGCACACCGCCTCGATGCCCGTGGTCAAGCGCACTTTCGCGACCTTGCGCAAGGCCGAATTGGGCTTTTTCGGCGTGGTGGTATAGACGCGCGTGCAGACGCCGCGCCGCTGCGGGCAGGCCTTCAGGGCCGGTGCCTTGTTGCGCGTTGGCAGCGGCCTGCGCGGCTTGCGGATGAGTTGGTTAATCGTTGGCATGCGTGCGCGCCGTATCCGGTCTTGAAGGGTTAACCCGGCGCAGAGCCGGAAGGAAAAAGCCATCGTGAAACGAAAAAGACCACGCCCCCAATGCCTACGAAGCACCGCGGCAAGCCGCAGAGCCTTCGAGGCGATGAAAGCGTTTTCATTTTCGCCCAATCGCGCGCTTGCGGCAGCCAAGCCACCCGCACCCCACGCGAGGCGCGGAACTTAGTGAGGAAGGGTGGCTGCGTCAAGCCAATCTGCGCGGGATTTAGGGCTTTACCGGGATCTGTTGCACCGATGGTGCCTGGGGCTGGAATCGAACCAGCGACACGCGGATTTTCAGTCCGCTGCTCTACCAACTGAGCTACCCAGGCGCATCATCCGGCGCGCGGTGCATCGCGGACTTTCCACGACGGAGAGGCTCTATACCGGGGCAAAGTGCGGCTGTCCATGCTGGCATCAGCCTCAGAGCCACAGCACCAGTGAAATATAGTGTTGACCCCCGCCCCAGGCCGGGATTGGCTGCCTATGCAGTACAGGAGGTGGCCATGCAACGCAGGCAATTAGGGTGGGCACTCGCCGCTCTGTGGCTCAGCCAAATGGAGGCAAGAGCCCAGGGCCTGACAGGCGGGCTGGGCCTGCTCAAAGGGGCACTGCCCAACGGCCTCAGCCAAACCGATGCGGTGGCGGGCCTGCGCCAAGCCCTCACCCAGGGCGCGGGGGCAGCGGTGCTGCGCGTCGCCAAGCTGGATGGCTATTGGGCCGACGGCATGATTCGCATCCCTTTGCCCAAAGCCATGGCCCAGGCGCAGCGCAGCCTAAAGCCACTTGGCCTCTCCGGCCCCTTGGACGATGTGCAGCTCAAGCTAAACCGCGCCGCCGAAGCCGCCGCCCCCAAGGCGCGCGATCTGTTCAACAAATCCATCCAAAGCCTCACCATCGAGGACGTCAACGGCGTGCTGCGCGGTGGGCCTACGGCCGCCACCGATTTGCTGCGCAGCAAAACGGCCCAGCCGCTGGCCCTGGCCTTCAAGCCGCCGATGATCAAGGCCATGGGTGATACCGGGGCGATCAAAGCGCTGGATAAGGCGATCAGCAATCCCAGCTTGCGCAGTGTGGTCGGTGACGCGCCCAGCGATACCCTGGCCAGCTTTGGCACCGAACGGGCCCTGGATGGGCTGTTCCATTATGTGGCGCTCGAAGAGATGGCGATCCGCGCCAATCCCGTCAAACGCACCACATCCTTGCTGAAAAAAGTGTTTGGCGGGCTTTAGCTCGGCTTATTCGCGATAACGGCGATCGTCACGGACGCGGATGGGTTGGCTTGTCAGCAGGGGGCGCGCGCGCTGCATTTGGCGGCTATCGTGCGTAAGCTTGGTTAGCCTGCCTCCCAGCTTTACCAAATCAGGCACAATTCTCGGCGTCATCCAACCGTGCGCGGCCCTCTGCCGTAATCCTGGTTTCGAGCGCAGCGAGAAGACCAGGATCCACTCCCTCTCCCCACCTGGATCCGGGGTTCGGGCTGCGCCCGCCTTTAGATGACTGGCACCTTCAGCCATGGATCCCACCGATGCTGCGCCCGGTGGGATGACGCAACACCCCATCCGTCATGCCAGCCCTTCCGTCATGCCACTGGACGCGCGCAGCACGGAGCGTTGGCATCCAAAGCCATGGATCCCACCGCTGCTGCGCACGGTGGGATGACGCAAGGGTTTCGTCATGCCAGCCCTTCCGTCGTGCCACTGGACGCGCGCAGCGCGGAGCTTTGGCATCCAAAGCCATGGATCTCCCCTCGCCTTCGGCCCGGTGGGGTGACGCAATTTCTAATCAACTGGTCCAGGACGCTAGACCCGTTCCCGAAAAGTGTGACGCGGTTTTCGCAACAGAACGGGTCTAATCACTTAGTGTAGAGCGGATTCACCCGATTTGACCTGAGAT
>JAKFWI010000151.1 GCA_021731965.1 Hyphomonadaceae bacterium
GTCATCCTGGGGCGACCGCAGGTCGAACCCAGGATCCATGGCGTGCGTAGGCTGGATCCTGGTCTTCTCGCTGCGCTCGAAACCAGGATGACGTTTTCCTCCCCCGCGTGCGGGGGAGGTGCGCGAGAGCGCGGTGGGGGCTTTGTTTGCGCGCCGAACGCCCCCCTCGGCCCTTCGGGCCGCTCCCCCCGTGAACGGGGGGAGATGAGCTTCCTCCCCCGCGCGCGGCGGCCGCTGCGCGCGTCTAGACCAGCCGGCTCTGCACCATGGCGGCTTTGATGAAATCGGCAAACAAGGGGTGGGGCTCAAACGGGCGGCTTTTCAGCTCGGGATGGTATTGCACCCCGACAAACCAAGGGTGATCCGCGCGCTCCACCGTTTCGGGCAGCAGCCCATCGGGCGACAGCCCCGCAAAGCGCAAGCCAGCGCGCTCCAATCGCTCGCGATAGGCCGCATTCACCTCGAAGCGATGGCGGTGGCGCTCCGAAATCGTGCTGCTGCCATAGATCTGGGCGATGCGCGAATCCTCGGCCAGCACCGCGTCATAGGCCCCAAGGCGCATGGTGCCCCCCATATCACCTTCCAGCCCGCGCACTTCCAGCGCATTGCCCCGCACCCATTCCGTCAACAGACCAACAACAGGATGAGGAGTCGGGCCAAATTCACTGGAATTGGCCTGTTCAAGGCCCAAAAGATTGCGTGCCGCCTCGATAACGGCCATTTGCATGCCAAAGCAAATGCCAAAATAAGGCACCCCGCGCTCCCGGGCGAAGCGGCAGGCTTCGATCTTCCCGCGCGAGCCCCGCTCACCGAAGCCACCCGGCACCAGCACGCCGTGCACCCCCTCCAGCGCCTGCGCCGCGCCCAGCGGCTGCTCAAAGGCCTCAGCCTCGATCCAACGGATGTCTACCCGCACATTATTGGCCAGGCCGCCATGGTGCAGGGCCTCGATCAGCGATTTGTAGGCATCCTTCAGAATGGTGTATTTGCCGACAACCGCCACCGCGACTTCGCCGTCCGGGTTGCGCAAGCGCTCCACCACGCGCCGCCAGCGGCTGAGATCGGGGCTCGGGGCCAGGGTCACGTTGAAACAGCGCAGCAATTCCTCGTCGAGGCCCGCTTCGTGATAAGCCAAGGGTGCCTCGTAAATATGCGGGAGATCGCGCGCCTCGATCACCGCACTTTCGCGCACATTGCAAAACAAGGCGATCTTGCGCCGCTCTTCGGGTGGAACGGGCCGATCGCAGCGGCATAAAATGATATCGGGCTGAATGCCGATGGAGCGCAGCTCCTTCACGGAATGCTGGGTGGGCTTGGTTTTCATCTCCCCGGCGGCGGGGATATAAGGCAGCAATGTCAAGTGGATGAAGGCGGTCTGGTCCCGCTCCAGCTCCTGGCCCAATTGGCGGATGGCCTCAAAGAAGGGCAAGCCCTCGATGTCACCGACCGTTCCGCCAATCTCGCACAGCACGAAATCGGCGTCGCCAGGCTCGGAGAGCACGAAGGCCTTGATGGCGTTCGTGACGTGGGGAATGACCTGGATGGTCGCGCCGAGATAATCGCCCCTGCGTTCACGCGCGATGATGTCCTGGTAAATCCGCCCGGTGGTGATGTTGTCAGCGCGCGTGGCCGAAACGCCGGTAAATCGCTCATAATGGCCAAGATCGAGATCGGTCTCGGCCCCGTCATCGGTGACGAACACCTCGCCATGCTGGCTGGGTGACATGGTCCCGGGGTCGACGTTCAAATACGGATCGAGCTTACGTAGCCGGACCTTATACCCCCGCGCTTGCAACAACGCGCCAAGCGCGGCCGAGGCAATGCCCTTGCCCAAGGAAGAAACCACGCCGCCAGTAATGAACACATACCGCGCCATTGCCACGCCCCCAAAACGCCCGGCCCCAACAAGCTGACCCGGAAATCCCTGGCCGATTGGGCCGATGCCAATCCCGACTAAACGAAGGAAAGCGCCGAAGCGGCGATCATTCCTCGGGGCCGGCGCGTGGCCGCGGGATGGTCGGCGCGGGCGCAGCAACTGCCTCAGGTTCCACCGATTCGGCGGGCGGTGTGGAGGGGGGCGCACTGACCGTCGAAACACTTGGCAAGGCGGCTGCAGCGGCGCGCCGCGGTGCTGTTTCGGTGCGTACCGGCAGCGGCTGCGGCGTCAGCGCCGCGGGCAATTGAGTGGGCGCGGCGCGGTCGCGGGCTGGCCCGCCCGGGCTTGCGACCTGACCCGCACCACCTGTTGGCCCCGGTGCACCGGCATTGGCTTGCAGAGGCCCGGCACGCTGCACGGCTTGCTGCGCTGAGGGCACCCTTTGGGTATCGGCCTCATCGGCCGGGAGAGCGGGGCTGGGCACTGCATTGGTTGATGGGCTGGTCAAGGGAGCGGCAACGGGGGCGCTGACCGGAACCCGATCGATCACGGAGCGATCGCGCCGCGCGCTGCCTGCCAGCATGGTCAAGCTGATGCTGGTTACGAAAAAGATGGCACCAGCCACCATGGTCAGTCGCGCCAGCGCATCGGCGGCCCCGCGACCGGAAATCAGACTGTTGGAGCCCCCGCCCATGCCGAGTGCCCCACCCTCGGAGCGCTGCACCAAAACCAGGCCCACCAGCGCGGCTGCGACGAAAAGATGGATAACGAGAATGATGATGGTCAAGCGAATGGGCTCCCAGCCACAGGCAGTCAGGCAAAGCGGGTCTCTATAAACGAGACTTGCCCGCCACGCCAGACCCGACACGACGCATGCTCACAACACGCGGCACCGAGACGGCACGGCGCGCGTTAGAGCGGATCCCGATTTGACCTATCTCAGGTCAAATCGGGTGAATCCGCTCTACACTAAGCGATTAGACCCGTTCTCGTCCGAAAACCGCGTCACACTTTTCGGGAACGGGTCTAGCGCGCATATTGCTGCGCCACAGCGATAATGCTCAAAAATGCGGCGGTCTCGAGGCTGGCCGCCCCCACCAGCAAGCCATCCACCCCTTCGGTGGCCAGCAATTCCGCGCAATTGGCTGGCCGCACCGAGCCCCCATACAACACCCTGACCGGGCCCGCGCAGCCCTTCTCTCTCAAAGCATCGCGCATGGCGTGGTGCGCCAGGCTGATTTGGCTCGGGCTCGGCGTCAGCCCGCTGCCAATCGCCCAGATCGGCTCATAAGCCGCCACCAGGCTTTGGCCTTGTAGCGCCGGCACGCCAGCCTGCACCTGCGCCAGCACCGCTTCCACGGCACCGCCAGCAGCGCGCTGCTGCTGGCTTTCGCCAAAGCAAACGATGGGGATAAGGCCGGCTTGCAAGGCTGCCACGATTTTGAGCTGCACCCTCTCATCGGCCTCGCCATGGCCGCAGCGGCGCTCCGAATGGCCCAGAATCACGAATTGCGCCCCGCAATCGCGCACCATGGCGGCGCTGATATCCCCCGTGAAGGGCCCATCCATCTGGGCGGCGCAATCTTGCGCGCCCACCGCAAACGCCCCCTCGCTGAGTGCATTTGTCTCGCGCAAAAGGGTAAAGGGCGGGCAGACCACGATTTCAGCGCCCGTTTCACTGCTGCCCGCAAGCGCGTGCGCCAGCGCGCTCAGACCGGCCAAATCCCTACTGCGCCCGTGCATTTTCCAGTTGCCGACAATAAGACGCCTCACGCACTCTCCCCGTATTCCACCCCAACCGATCCTATGGTGATTGCATCTGGCCGCGCACATCGCCACAAGCATCGCCAAACAGAGGAATGAATACGACGATGCTTTCTGGAATGCGAAAAGTCACGCGCAGCTGGCTCGGCGGCGCATTGTTATTGTTGATCGCCGCCTCGTTCGTCGTGTTCGGGATCAACCGCAATCAGCTCCAAGCCATCGGCGCGCGACCTGATTTGGCCCACGGCAAGGGCGTCAGCATCACCGAACGCGACTTGCAGAAGGAATTCGATCGCGATCTAGAGCGCGCGCAGCAACAAAACCCGGAGATCACCCGCGCGATCGCCCTGGAACAGGGCCGCCCGCGCGCTTTGCTTCAGCAGATTATCAATGAGCGCGCGATCGATGCCCTGGCCAAGCGCTTGGGCCTGACCACTTCTGATGCCGAAATAGCGCGTGCCATCCGCAATCAAAAAGAGTTCCAAAACCCTGTTTCTGGCCAGTTTGATGGGCAATTGTATACGCGCCTGCTCTCGGAAAATAACCTGACAACCGCGGAATACGAATCCCGGCTGCGCACAGATCTGACGCGATCCCAGATCGCTTCGGCCTCGGTCGCGGGCGCGCTGGCCCCGCAGGCCTTCGCGAAAATCTTCTATGATCTAGAGACGGAACAACGCGTGGTCAGCGTGGTTGAGATCAATCCGTCTTTGGTGAAGGCACCGGGTGCTCCGACCGAAGCACAATTGCAGGCCTTTTACACCGAGAATGCCGCGCGCTTTATCGATGCGGAGCGCCGCTCTTTGACCATCGTTTCCGCGCGCACCAGTGATTTTCTTGCAAAAGTCACGATCGAGGAAGCGAAGATCAAGGAATTGTTTGACTATCGCAAGCCCACCCTCACAACGCCGGAAAAGCGCAGCTATGTCCAAATCTCGGCGGCCAGCAAGGGCGCTGCAGAAGACGCCGCGCGGCGCTTGGCCGCTGGCGAAACGCCCGAGGCGGCGGCGGCGGCGGTAGGTGGCCAAGCCCTCACCATCACAGATGTAACGCGTGATCAGGCCCCCGATCCGGCCGTGGCGGAGGCCGTGTTCAAGCGCGGCATCGGTGAAACCACGTCGGCCGTGCAGGGCAAGCTCGCATGGGCGAGTGCGCGCGTCTCGGCCATCACCCCCGGCGTGACACCGACCTATGAGGCCGTGAGCCCCTCTTTGCGCGAAGAACTCGCGAAGGGCGATGCCGAGGATCTCGTTTCGAAAGCCGTGCAGGCCTTTGAAGAGGCCCGCAGTGGCGGCGAATCCCTCGAAAAGGCCGCGGAGCAGAACGGCCTATCCATCACCAAATTCAGCAAAATCGCCGCAGATGGGCGCGGGTTTGATTCCCCCGCGCCGCTGCTTAACGAAAAGGCCTTGCTCAAAACCGCCTTCGCCACGCCAGAGGGGGAATCCACAGACTTTGACACCGTCGAAGGCGGCTACGCCCTCGCACGGGTTGACGCCATCCAACCCAGCGCACCTTTGCCCTTAGCGCAAATCCGCGCGCAATTGGTGCTGTCTTGGCAGGCCAAGCAGGTGAGCGACGCAATGCAGGCCTTGGCAACCAAGCTGCAGGCAGAAGTCGCCGCCGGCAAAGACTTTGCCGCCACGGCCAAGGCCTTGGGCGCGCCCGTCGTTGCGAAGAGTCAAACAGTCGTGCGGGCGCAATTGGCCCAAGGGCCGGCCGCTGCCTTGGGCAATGCGATTTTTGCGGGCCTCGAAGGCGTCGTGGTTGAAGCGGCGCTCGGCCAGGGCCAAGCCATTGCCCTGGCGCAAATCGAAGCGATCAACAAGCAGGACCCTGCGTTGGCCCCCGACCTCCTCGCCAAGGCCCGCCAAGCCGCGAGCGAGCAACTCGTGCAGGACGCGCTGTTTGCCTTGCAAACCGAGGCCGCACGCGCGGCGGACGTAAAGGTCAATGACGCAATTTTCAATCGCAATTTCGCCGCCGCGCCGGATGGCGAAAGCACAGAAGCAGCGACGCCGTGAGCGCTGGCATAGAGCCAGGGTATGAGGCCTTCTGCGCCGCCTATGACGCTGGCCAGATGCAGCTGGTCTGGAGCAAGAGGATCAGCGATCTGGAAACCCCGGTTTCCGCCATGCTCAAGCTTGGCGCGATGAATGCAGGTGCCTTCATCCTGGAATCGGTAGAGGGCGGCGATTGGCGGGGGCGCTATTCCATCCTCGGGGTGGATCCCGATCTGGTCTGGCGCGTGCGCGACGGGCGCGCCGAGCAAAGCGACGGCTCCTTCGAGGAGAGCGCCTTCACGCCGTCAGCCGAGGCGCCTTTGGTTGCGCTGCGCCGCTTGTTGGCTGAGAACGCGATGGCGCTTCCAGCGGGATTGCCGCCGCCTGCCGCCGGACTGTTCGGCTATCTTGGCTATGACATGATCCGGCAAATCGAGCATTTGCCAAATGCACCGCCTGACAGCTTGATTGTGCCGGAAGCGGTGCTGATGCGCCCACGTTTGGTGGCGGTGTTTGATAACGTGGCCCAGGAAATCACCTTGGTTACGCCCGTGCGGCCCGGCAGCTGGAGCGCCCAGGCCGCCTTCGCGCTGGCCGAGCGCCGCCTGGCTGAGGCCGCGGCCTTGCTGGCTTTGCCCGCGCCGCCCTCGCACGCCGAGGCAGAAGCTGTCACCCTGGACGAACCACAATCCAACACCAGCCCGCAGGCTTATCGGGCCATGGTTGAGCGGGTGAAAAGCTATTGCCGCGCCGGCGATGCCTTCCAGGTGGTGCCCAGCCAGCGTTTCAGTGCCGCCTTGCCTCATTCTTCGTTCGCGTTGTACAGGGCTTTGCGGCGGCTCAACCCCTCGCCATTCCTCTTTCATTTGCGCTTTGGCGATTTTTCAATCGTTGGCTCCAGCCCCGAAATTCTCGTTCGGCTGCGCGATAACACGGTGACCATCCGTCCTATCGCCGGCACGCGCCCGCGCGGCAAAACGCCGGCGCAAGACGCGGCAATGGAAGAGGAATTGCTGAACGATCCCAAAGAAAGGGCCGAGCATCTGATGCTGCTCGATCTTGGCCGCAATGACGTGGGGCGCGTGGCCCAGCGTGGGCGGGCGTTGAACGGCAAGCCCGGCGTACGCGTCACCCAATCCTTTGGGATCGAGCGCTATAGCCATGTCATGCACATCGTTTCGAACGTGGAGGGAAGCTTGGCCGCGGGCCTTGACTGCGTGGACGCGCTTTTTGCGGGCTTTCCTGCCGGCACCGTTTCGGGCGCGCCTAAGGTGCGGGCCATGCAGATCATCGATGAATTGGAGCAGCATAAGCGGGGCGTCTATGGCGGCGGCATCGGCTATTTCTCGGTAGGCGGGGAGATGGATACCTGCATCGCGCTGCGCACCGCGGTGATCAAGGACGGCGTGATGCACGTTCAGGCTGGCGGCGGGGTGGTGCTGGATAGCGATCCAGAGGCCGAACTCGAGGAAACCCGGCACAAAGCCCGCGCTCTGTTTCGTGCCGCCGCCGAAGCCTGGCGCTTTGTCTAAGGAAACCGCTTTGCTGCTGGTGATTGATAACTAC
>JAKFWI010000122.1 GCA_021731965.1 Hyphomonadaceae bacterium
TAAAGGGTGAGGCAATAGCTTTCCTGGAAGCGCCTTTTCTTGGCGTCAGGCAATTCGGGTAAACTGGCGCGGATGGCCTCCACCCAAGCGGGCTCCAGCACCAAGGGCAAGAGGTCAGGATCTGGGAAATAGCGATAATCGGGCGCATCCTCCTTGGAGCGCAGAGCCCGTGTTTCCCCGGTGGTGGAATTATAGAGGCGGGTTTCCTGGGCGATCTGGCCACCCGCCTCCAAAATCTCGATTTGCCGGCGCGCTTCGTACTCGGCCGCCTGGGCAATGAAGCGCATCGAGTTGACGTTCTTGATCTCGCAGCGTGTGCCGAAGGGCTGGCCCGGCCGGCGCACCGAAACATTGACATCGGCGCGCAGGCTGCCCTCCTCCATATTGCCATCACAGGTGCCCAGCGCCCGCAAGATCGCGCGCAGCTTTTTGACATAAGAGGCGGCCTCCGCGCCTGAGCGCATGTCCGGGCGCGAGACGATTTCCATTAGCGCCACCCCGGCGCGGTTGAGATCGACATAGGTTTCGTGCGCGGAGAGATCGTGGATGGACTTGCCGGCATCCTGCTCCAAATGGATGCGCTCGATGCGGATGGTGAACATTTCCCCATCGTCGGTTTCGACCTCGATCGCCCCCTCGCCGACGATTGGATCCTTGTATTGGGAGATCTGATAGCCCTGCGGCAGATCGGGGTAGAAGTAATTCTTGCGATCAAAGCGGGACCACAAATGGATTTGCGCATTGAGGCCAAGGCCCGTGCGCACCGCCTGCTCCACGCATTTGCGATTGATTACCGGAAGCATGCCCGGCATGGCGGCGTCAACGAGGCTGACCTGGG
This sequence comes from Hyphomonadaceae bacterium, assembly GCA_021731965.1. Taxonomy (GTDB): domain Bacteria; phylum Pseudomonadota; class Alphaproteobacteria; order Caulobacterales; family Aquidulcibacteraceae. Next base: position 839 of record JAKFWI010000122.1, read on the forward strand.
CGTTTGGCTCTGCGCCATAGGCGGTGGCCGCACCCGAAAACAGCTTGGCGTTGGAGGTGACCTGCGCGTGCACCTCCAGGCCGATAATGGTTTCCCAAAGGCCGGTGGCCCCTTTGAGCATTTGGTCATCGCGCGCGCGGCGCACATCGAGTTCAGTCATGCTTTGCTTGTAGCCAAAGCCGGCCGTGTTTTCCAAGCCCGAATGACGCAGGCCAAACTGAAACGAGTCCGAAAGGAGCGAGACGCGCCCGCCGTAAAGCGTTAAGAAGCCCCCATGACCACGCCATCCCCCTCCCTTCCCACGCAAGACTATATCCTCGGCGTCCACGACGCGGAAATCGCCCGTTTGGGCCTGCAGCACCGGGCCTGGCGGGCCCGTGCGCTGGGCCTGTGGCGCAAGGCCGGCCTGCGGGCCGGGGCGCGCGTGCTCGATTTCGGCTGCGGGCCTGGTTATGCCAGCCTGGATCTGGCTGAGATCGTGGGGGCCAGCGGCGCGGTATTGGCGGTGGATCGCTCCAGCGCCTTCCTGGCCCAGCTAACGGCGCAGGCGCAGGCCCGCGCTTATGGCCAGATCATGGTGCGCGAGGCGGACCTGCTGGCACCCGATTTGGATTTGACCGAGGGCTTTGGCCAGGCGGATTTCGCTTGGGCGCGCTGGATTTTCGCCTTCACTCCCGATCTTGATCGCGCGCTCGATGCCTTCACCAAAACCTTGGCCCCCGGCGGCATGGCCGCCATCACCGAATATATCACCTACAATACCTGGGGCTTTTTGCCCGCCGAGCCGGTGATCGCCGATTTCTGCGCCAGCGTGATGCAAAGCTGGCGCGCGCGCGGCGGCGAGCCGGACGTGGCCGGGCGCGTCATCGCCGGGCTCATCGCCCGCGGCTTTGACGTGCAGCTCATTGAGCCAGCTTTGGAGATCATCACCCAATCCGATCCCTTATGGGATTGGCCCGAAAGCTTCATCCGCAGCAATGTGCCGCGTTTGGTGGAATTGGGCGATATGAGTGAAACGGCCGCCCAAAATGTGCTGGCTGCCTGGGAGGCGGCCAGTGCCCGGCCGCAAACCCGCATGATCACCCCGCTGACGGCGCAAATCCTGGCCAAAAAGCCCCGATGAATTGGCCGCCCTACGCCGCGCTGGAAAATGCGTGGGTGCGCCTTGAACCGATCGATCAAGCGCACCGTTCGGGGCTGCGCCTGGCGGCCGATGATGAAGAATTATGGCGCTTTTACCCCGACAGGGGCGATGGCCAATATTTCGATGCCTTTTTTGATCTGCGATATCAGCTTGCGCGCGCCGGCACCTGGCAGGCCTATACATTGATCCGGCGCAGTGATGGCAAAATCGTTGGGCAGACCTGCTTTTTGGCGATCGTGCCCGATCATTTGCGCCTGGAAATCGGCGGCACCTGGTATTGCGCATCCGCGCAGGCCAGCGCGATCAATCCTGCAGCAAAGCTGCTTATGCTCGGCGCGGCCTTCGCCAGCGGCGCGCGCCGCGTGGAATTGAAGACCGATGCGCTCAATGCCCGCTCGCGCGCGGCGATCGCAAAGCTTGGGGCCAAAGAGGAAGGCATTTTTCGTGCCCATATGAGCATGTGGGATGGGCATGTGCGCGATACGGTGTATTTCAGCATTCTCGATCGCGAATGGCCACAGGTGCGCGCGCGCCTGCTGCAACGCTTGGAAACGAATTGAGCGCGCATGCTCGAACAGCCTCAGAGATGGGTGATTGATGGCGATATCAGCTTTGGCACCGGAATGGCGGATCAGCCATTGGGAAAACACGCCGCAGCCACTCAGCCTGCGGGCGTTGCGTGGACGGGTCGTACTTGCCTTGGCCTTCCAAATGCTCTGCCCCGGCTGCGTCAGCCAGGGCTTGCCGCAAGCCCAGCGGGCGCGCGCGGCGTTTCCCGAGTCGGATCTGGCGGTCATCGGCCTGCACACGGTGTTCGAGCACCACGCGGCGCAGGGCTCCCCGCAGGCGCTGCACGCTTTCCTGCACGAATATCGGATCGCCTTCCCGGTGGGCATTGATGAACAAAGCCCGCGCGGCGGCGTGCCGCTGACCATGGGCATGTATGGCATGCGCGGCACGCCGACTGTGCTGCTGATCGACCGCGCCGGCGCATTGCAATGGCACCAGTTTGGGCATGTCGAGGACATGCAATTGGGCGCCGCAATCGCGACCTTGGCCGGGCGGCGCGCGAACGCCGCAGAAGCGGCCACGCCAACAGCGCCAGGCTGCAGCGCCGATGCCTGCGTGCTGCCCGATTGAAACCGGGGCCCTTGCCCACGCGCAAGTAACGCTGTTGCAGGCAGGGACTGTTACAGGCAGGGACTGGCCCTGCGCGGATTCGGAGCGTATAGGCAGATTGGGGGACGGGGCGGTGCGTACCAAACCGCACGCGGAATCACTGCGCGCACGCGGTGCGATCCCTTCACATCGCGGTGCCCAAGCCGGTGCCGCGATTTCTTCAGCCAGGAGCAAGACGATATGCAAGTAAGGATTTTGATCTTGGGCGCGGCCACCTTGGCCATGTGCGCATGCCAAACTCCCGGGCCTGTGGCAAAGAATGCCGGAATAGGCGCGGCCGTCGGCGCGGGCACGGGGGCGGCCGTTGGGGCCATCGTAGGCGGCGGTGCCGCTGAAGGCGCGGCCATCGGCGCGGCGGTCGGTGCCGGGGCTGGTGCCATTATCGGCTCGAACAAAAAAGGCGATAAGCGCCAATTCTACGATAAGCGCAGCCAGCGCTTTTATTATTATGATCAGGCCCAGGACCGTTACTTCTACGAAAACGGCCAAGCCTATCCGTAAGCCAAGCCCGATCGCGCCTGAGAAGGGGGAATCGGGTTGCTCGTTCGAAAGTGGCTTGAGCCTCATGCCATCGGCAGAGCGCAGCCTCGCTGCGTTCTGCCGCCCATCCTGACAATCCGACTCATCCGCCTTTGGGAGAATCGCGGTTATCGTGAATGGGCCGGGCCAGCGGACGGCACATAGGGGCTGACCACAGCAGCCGTGATCGGCAGCTCTAGCAGTTTCGGCCATAGGCGAATGCCTTGATACAAAGCCAGTGAGATCACCACAACGCCCACCAGGCCCATCAGCCAGCGCGTCGGCATCAGCTGCGTGACCTTACCAGCCAGGGGTGCGGCGATGATCCCACCCAGCACCAAGCCGCCGACCGCTGCGCCCAGGCCCTGCAGCCCGCCCGCCACATCAAGCCGGCCATTGAGCAAAGCCCAAACAAAAGCCGCCGAAATCGATACCGTGACGAAAAACTCGCTGGTATTCACCGTGCCGATCACATAACGCGGCGTATGCCCGCGCCCCATCAAGGTGGAGGCCACCACCGGGCCCCAACCGCCCCCGCCGCTGGCATCAAGAAAGCCGCCGATGAAGCCGAGCGGCAGAGCGCCCTTCAGATTGGGCGGCGTATCGGGCAAGCCAACCAGCGCCCGGCGCAAAATCATCAGGCCCAGCACGGACAGATACGCCACCACGCACGCCTTCAAAAAGGTCTGGTTAAAGCTGGTCAGCACATAGGCCCCCAGCACGCCGCCCACGATCCCCGCCGGGGCCAAGCGAACAAAAAGCTTCCAATCCACATTCCGAAACGCGATATGGCTGATCCCGGAAATCCCCGTGGTTACACATTCGGCCGCATGGATCATGGCCGATGCCTGGGCTGGCGGCACGCCAAGTGACAGCAGCACCGTGGAAGACAGCGTCCCATAGGCCATGCCCAAAGCCCCATCGACCAATTGGGCGAGAAAGCCAACGAGGATAAACAGCAAGAAGCCGTGCCCCAGCAATTGCGTAAACTCTGCCATCATCGAGGAATTCCTGCCGCACCCACACGTGCGCCCACCTTCACCATCGCGTCACCCCACTTGGGCGAAAGCGGGTGATCTCCGCTTTCCTGGCCTTGCTTTCGGCCGGACCTAAAGCTCCCGCGTGATCTTGCCCCAAATTTCAACCAAACACCGAGTAACCAATCCTTCACATGGGTCAAGGCGCGGGCATGCACCCTTCGCGTGCTGCGCTGCGCCGCTATCATCCAAATGCGCACCATCGGCTAAAAGGCCTGCTGGCGCTGCGCGGCTGGCCGGTGGATCCCGCACTCGGTCTTGCCTTGGCCGGCCCAGCGGCCAGCGCGCATACCCTCCCCCTCCGCGGCGGGCGCGGTGCAGGGCCAGCAGCCAATGCTGGGATAGCCTTGCGCCACCAAAGGGTGTGCCGGCAAAGCGTTGGCGCGCATATAGCCGGCGATCTCCTTGGGGCCCCAAGCCGCCAGCGGATTGATCTTATAATGCAGGCCATCATGTTCTACGATCGGCAAGGCCGCGCGCACGCCGCCATGATGGCGCTTGCGCCCGCTAATCCAAGCTGCGAACGGGGCCAATGCCCGCTGGTTGGGCGCAACCTTGCGCAGCGTGCAGCATTGATCGCCATCCCGGCGCCATAAATCCCCTTGCGGATCCTGCGCGGCGACCTCCGCTGGCGCCGGCTCGACGATACGCACGTCGCGCAGGCCCAAAGCAGCGATCAGCGCATCACGATAATCCAGGGTCTGCGCGAAATGGCGCTGCGTTTCGATGAAAATCACCGGCAGATCCGGCGCAATCTGCGCGGCCATATGCAGCAACACCGCGCTCTCTGCCCCGAAGGAGGAAACCAGTGCGATGCGGCCGGGAAAGGCCCCGATCAAGGCGGCCTCAAGGATTTCCGGCGGGCTGCTGCCCTCCAGCCGCTGGCCCAGCGCGGCCGCGCGGGCCTGATGCTCTTCGATGGTGTCAATTGTCATGGGGTGAGGCCTTTCGCAGCCGCAAGCCGGCAATCGCCGCGCGGCGCTCGCTGGCGGATTGATAATGAAGCGAAAAACGCCCGGTTGCGGCGGCAAAGGCCGCCTCCGGCTCGGGGTGACGCAGCGCGAAAGCGGTGAAGCCGCAGCGCAGCATAAAGCCCACTTGGTCGATCAGCACCTCTCCCACGGCGCGAATTTCCCCGCCATAGCCATAGCGCGCGCGCAGCACCCGCGCCCCGGAGAGCCCCCGCCCATCCTTGAAGCTGGGAAACGCGATGGCGATCAGCGAGAGCCGATCGAGCATGGGCGCTAAGCGCTCCACCGCCTGATCCGGGCTGATGAGCGCCCCGAGACGGCCATTGCGGCCAATCAATTGCGCGCCGAACGCCTCGAGCCGTTCGAGGCCGAGCACCACGTTTTGCTTGTCTTCAACGCTTTGCTCATCCTCCAGAAAGCACCAGGGATCGGCGTGCACGGCGCGGCCCGCATGGTCGAGCAAGGTCGGCGCGTGCGCGCTATGCGGCTGCACACTCACGGGGCGACGCCTTCATAAAGCGCCGCTTCGAAGGGCGCGCTGCCAAGGCGCTCAAACGCATCAATGAAGCGCTCACTCTCGGCCAAGCGCAGGCTTAGATAGCGCTCCACCACCCGCTCGATCGCGTCCGGCACTTGTTCGCCAGATAGGCCCTTGCCGCTGATCTTGGCTAGGCGCGCATGCTCATCGGCGCGCCCGCCCAGCAAGATCTGGTAAAACTCCTCGCCCTGTTTATCCACGCCCAGCACACCAATATGCCCGACATGGTGGTGCCCACAGGCATTGATGCATCCGGAAATCTTGATCTTCAGTTCGCCGATATGCTCCTGCGCATCCAGATCGGAAAAGCGCTCGGCGATGGCCAGCGCCACAGGAATGGCGCGGGCATTGGCCAGATCGCAGTAATCGAGGCCAGGGCAAGCGATGATATCGCTGATCAAGCCATAATTGGGTGTGCCGAGGCCGGCCGCCACCAATCCCTCCCACACCGCGAAGAGATCATCCAGCGCGACATGCGCCAGCACTAGGTTTTGCTCATGCGTCACGCGGATATCGTCGAAGGCATAGGCACGCGCCAGCGCCGCCACCGCCTCCAGCTGCGCGGCCGTGGCATCCCCCGGCGCAATGCCAGGGGCCTTGAGGCTGATGGTAACCATCGCGTAACCGGCGATTTTGTGGGCGTGCACATTGGTGCGCGCCCAGCGGGCAAATGCCGGGTTGCGCGCCCTCGCTTGCTCAAACGCCGCGCTGAGCCGCGCGCGCTCTGCAAAAGCTGGAGGGGCGAAATAGCTCTGGATACGGACGATTTCTTCCGCCGGCACGTCGGCAAACATTCCGCCCGCCTCATAATCCGCCTCAACTTGGCGGGCAAATTCCGCTGCACCCAAGGCTGCCACCAGGATTTTGATGCGCGCTTTGTAGATATTGTCGCGCCGGCCATGGCGATTGTAGACGCGCAGGATGGAATCCAAATAGCCCAGCAAGGCGTCGGCCGGCAGGCCCTCGCGGATGCAA
>JAKFWI010000112.1 GCA_021731965.1 Hyphomonadaceae bacterium
GAAGCGCCCCCCAGTGGATCTGATCATCAAAATGACCGCCAAGCATTTTGGCCTGACACCGCAGGAAATGCTCTCGCGATCACGCTTGCGCTCGATCGCGCGGCCGCGCCAAATCTCCATGTTTATCTGCACGCGCCTGACCACGCGCTCTTTGCCAGACATCGGCAATCGCTTTGGCGGCTTTGATCACACCACCGTGCTCTATGCCCGCAATCGGGTGGCTGCCTTACTCGAGCATGACGCGCAAATGCGCGACGACGTCGAGGCCGTCGAGCGCGCCATCCGCGGCAACGTCTAGAGCGCATTCAAGAAAAGTGGAATTGCGGTTTTCTGTCCGAATGCGCTCTAACTTATTGAATCAGAGCATTTTTCGAAAAAGAAATCGAGTTCGATTTCTTTGAAAATGCTCTAGCAGGCTGCTGAAGAACTCCGGCACGGCCGCGCGGGAGTTCTTCAACAGCCTGCTAGCCCGCCTTATTGGCGATAGCCGCGATCGGCAGCGCCAAGCGCGATAACCAGTAGGATGACACCGGGGCGCGAAGCAGGCTAAGGTCCGATCCCGCCGTGCATGGTGCCGGCGGGCCTCCTCAGGGCAATCGGCTGAGCAACGAGCACAGGATCAAGAATGCGGCTGACGATTGAGCGCGCGGCATTGTTGCGAGGGCTAACCCACGTGCAAAGCGTGGTGGAACGGCGCAACACCATCCCGATTCTGTCCAATCTGCTGCTGATCGCCCAGGATAATGGTATCAAGCTGGTGGCCACCGATCTCGACATCGAAATCGCCGAGACCATCCCCGCCGATGTGCAGATCATGGGGGCCGCCTGCGCCCCGGCGCACAATCTCTATGAATTCGTCAAGCGGCTTCCTGAGGGCGCACGCGTGCAGATCGCCCTCACCGGCGATGAGCCGCGCTTGTTTATCGGGGCGGGGCAGGCGCAATTGCATTTGCCGGTGTTGAGCGCAGCAGATTTCCCGCAAATGCCCGAAACCGGCCTCGGCACCCGATTCACGCTGCACCCGGCGGAATTGGCGCGGCTAATGGCGAAAACGCGCTTCGCGATTTCGACGGAAGAGACGCGCTATTATCTCAACGGCATCTTTCTGCATACCGTGAGCGAAGGTGCGGGCTCTTTGATGCGCGCGGTCGCCACCGATGGCCACAGGCTGGCGCTGGCGCAAACCGCCGCCCCCGAGGGCTCCATGCCCATGCCCGGGGTGATCGTGCCGCGCAAAACCGTGGCAGAGCTCATGCGCTTGCTCGATGACACGACCGAGGACGTCGAAATCGCGGTGTCGGAGCAGAAAATCCGCTTCGCTTTGGGCGATGCGGTGCTGACCTCCAAGCTGATCGATGGGTCCTTCCCGGCCTATGACCGGGTGATCCCAAAGCAGAATTCGCGTCATATGCGCTTGGCCAATCGCAGCTTTGCCGGCGCGGTAGACCGGGTGGCCACCGTGGCAGCGGAGCGTTCGCGCTCGGTCCAGCTCTATGCGTTCAACAATAAGCTCACGCTCACCGTCAGCAATCCCGCTAGCGGCCTCGCCACCGAAGATATCGAGGCCGAGTTCAGCGACGAAGCCATCAAGATCGGCTTCAACGCCCGATATTTGCTCGATGTTTCGGGGCAGATTTCAGGAGATGATGCGGTGTTTGAGTTCGCGGACGCCGGCTCACCGACCTTGGTGCGCGATCCTGAAGATGCCCACGCGCTTTATGTGCTCATGCCGTTGCGGGTCTAGGGGGCCGATACCGTGACATCTCGCAGGGCGCGACTCGCAGTAATTTGTGGACTCGGGCCCGCTCAACATCAAGACGGCAAATGAGGCCGTTGAGGATGATACAATGAAACAAACTTTGGGTTTTCTGACGGAAAGTCGGATCGCTCCTCCGCCTGAGCGATTTAATCCAATTGGTGGTAGTCAGGAGGTATTGGTCCAACTTTTGCGCCTGCCGCATGCCGAGGGCCTGCCCGCCCCGCGCTACGAGACGGAGCAAGCCGCGGGCATGGATTTGCGCGCGGCTTTGCCGGCCGATGCCCCTTTGGTGCTTGGGCCTATGGCCCGCGCTTTGATCCCCACCGGCTTTTGCATCGCCTTGCCGCAGGGTTATGAGGCGCAGGTGCGCCCTCGATCCGGGCTGGCGCTGCGCCATGGCATTACCTGCCTGAACAGCCCAGGCACGATCGATGCCGATTATCGCGGGGAATTGCAGATCATTTTGATCAATCTCGGCCAGGAGGCCTTTCCCATCGCGCGCGGGGAGCGCATCGCGCAAATGGTCATCGCGCCGGTAACGCGCGGCCAATGGCACGAGGTTGTGGCGCTGCAGGAAACAGCGCGCGGCCATGCCGGTTTCGGCTCAACCGGGCGCGGCTAAATCTATCCTTCCATGGATAGCACGATTTTGCCGGCATGCGCGCCCGATTGCAAATAGGCCAGGGCGTCATCCGCCGCGTCCAGCGCAAAGGTGCGGTCGATCACCGGCTTGATCAGCCCCGCCGCGATCCACGGCCACACCACCCGCTCCACTTCACGGGCGATCCGCGCCTTTTCGGGATTGGGTCGCGCGCGCAGCGTCGAGCCGGTGACGATCAACCGCTTCAGCATGACGCGCAGCAGATCGATCTCAACCCGCGAGCCCTCGAGAAAGGCGATGTGCACCAGCCGCCCCCCGGGCGAAAGCAGATCCAGGTTTTTCTGCACATAGCGCCCACCGACCATATCGAGCACCACATCCGCGCCGCCCGCGGCGGCCATGACCGTCTCGAAATCTTCGCTACGATAGAGGATGGCTTTTTCCGCTCCCAAACGCTGCGCCAGCTCCGCTTTGGCTTGATCCCCGACGGTGGTGAACACACGCGCGCCGTGCGCCCGGGCCATCTGGATGGCGAGCGTGCCGATGCCGGAGGCCCCGCCATGCACCAGCAGCGTTTCGCGGGGCTGCAAGGCCCCCGCCTCGAACACATTGGCCCAAACGGTGAACGCGCCCTCGGGCAAAGCGGCGGCCTCGGAGGCGGAGAGCCCAGCGGGCCAAGGCAACGCCGAGCCGGCAGGGGCCAGCGCATATTCGGCATAACCGCCTCCGCCGAGCAGAGCCACGACCGCATCGCCGATGCGCCAGCGCTGTACATTCAGGCCGATGGCGGCCACTTCGCCGGCCACCTCCAGGCCCAGTGTATCAGGGGCACCTGGCGGCGGCGGGTAAAACCCTGCCAATTGTAGCAAATCGGGCCGATTAAGTCCCGCTGCGGCCACCTTGATCAAGATTTCGCCTTCCCCGGGCTGGGGAATGGCCGCCTCTTCCATGCGCACCGGGCCGCCGCGCTGATGGATCGCCCTGCGCATCTGTTTCGCCATTTTCTGCTCCGTCCCTTTATGCTTTGATGTAGGTTTAAAGTGGAGGCATTGCCATGATAGAAGAGGAATCCCAATCGCCCTTGCAGCGCATTGCCGTGACTTTGGATCAAATGTCCATCGAGGAGCTGGAAATGCGGATCGAGCGGCTGCGCCAAGAAATCAAGGCTTGCGAGGCGGTCTTGGCGGCCAAGCGCTCGCACCGCTCAGCGGCTGATCAACTTTTTGGCGGGCGGGCCTGATGCGGCCCGTCATTTGCATCACCGCAGCGTAATGAATGTCTCCTTGACCCCCGGCCCTGACATGGAGCGGCGAATCCTCGATTTCGCCCGCTCCGAATTGTTCATCCGCACCTTCTCCGAGGGCATGACCCTGGTGGAGGAAACCGCCACCTATCTGGATGGGCCAGGCCGGGCCGCCAGCAAGCGCCTCGAGCGGGACGCCTCCTTGACCTATGCCGCCGAGAGCATGCGCCTGACCACCAGGCTGATGCAATTGGCCTCATGGTTGCTGGTGCAGCGGGCCTTGCGTGAGGGGGATTTGCCAGTGTCGGATGCGCTGGAGGATAAATACCGCATGGGGGCGCGGGCGCGGCGCGAGGCTGGCCTGCGCACCATCGATGACAGCCTGCCCGACGCTTTGCTGCTGCTGATGCGGCGCACCAATAGCCTGTTCGAGCGCATTGGCCGCCTGGACGATCAGATTTACGGCGAAGATGGCCCCGTCACCGAAGCCGCAGCCGATAGCGTGCAGGCCCAGCTCTCGCGCCTGAAGCAGGCCTTCGAGCCGGACTGACTGCCCCGGACGGAGCCAGGGCTGCGCGCCAAGCCGACACCAGGCAGAAGGGCTGCTTTAAGGGCTAGCAGGCTGTTGAAGAACTCCCGCGAGCCGCGATGCGAAGCCGATTTTGCGCTTTCGGGCAGGAGAGGCCCAGTTCGCGTAGCGGTGCTACGGGGGCTGGGACACGACGAACCCGAAGCCGAAATCGGCCGCATCCCTATGGGACGGCAGGATTTTTTGTCCTGAGGGCGTCGCCGGTCTGGCCCGATGCCCCGCATCGCGCTTTGCCCGGCTCCTGCTCAGGAAGAGCAAAAAATTCTTGCCGTCGCGGCCGTGCCGGAGTTCTTCAGCAGCCTGCTAGCGCATTTTCAACAAAAAGCCTGCCCCGGACTTGATCCTGGGTGTAGTCGCGGTTTTGTGCCCGAAAATGCGCAAATTCAAAGTTTTAAAGCATCGGACCCAACAAAATCCGGCTCGGATTTTGCCTGCGATACTCTACCGCCCTAAAAGGGCCAGGCAAAGTTTGTCAGTGTGGCATAGGGAAGCTTGAACACGCCCCAGCTCGCCAAGCCCACGAGGCCAGAGCCCAGGGCCAAGACCACACCGTCGCGCGCGCTCATGCCGAGTCCAAACAGCACCACCGCCAGCCCGGGCAGCAAGGGCCCCAAGGGCACAAAGCCTAGCGGAAAGGTCACCAATGCCGCCAGGATCACCATGATCGCCATGATGTTGACCAAGGGCGGCTGGCTGAGAAACGCCAAGCGCGGCTTCAGCAGCACATCAACGCCTTTGGCGAATGGGCGCGCCTTGGCAATACCCGAAACCAGCAGGCGCCGGGAGATTTGCATCTGAATCGCGCGTTTGGGCAGCCAGGGCCTGGGCCGACCCACCAGCATCTGCACCGCCAGCACCAAGGTAAGCGCCGCGGCAAACCAGGTCATGCCCGGCACCACCGATAGCGGCGAGATGGAAAACAGCCCCACCACCAGGAGCAAGGGGCCGTACGCGCGCCGGCCTATCACCTCCAGCAGATCGCCCACCAGCACCTTTTCCTCCCCCTCGGTGGGGTCACAATTCACCGAAGCGCAGATCGCATCCAGCAATTGGGTGATCGATGTGGGTGGGGATTTGGCGGCGGCCAGAAGTGCCGTGTCGGGGGCGCCGATTTAGACCGTGCTCATGTGTCATGGGCCTTTCAGCAGGCAACATAAGAAGGCGCAGTGCGAATCATAGCCGGCCTGCCTTCACAAAATGTGGAAGCGCGATCACAGCATGGCCGGGATGACCCGGTCTGGCGGCTTGTGACCCTCTGCGAAGGTCTTGATATTGATGATGACTTTCTCACCCATATCGATCCGCCCCTCCAAAGTGGCCGATCCCATATGTGGCAATAGAACCACGTTGGTGAGCTTTTTTAGTTTCGGATTGATCGCCGGTTCGTGTTCGAACACGTCCAGCCCCGCGCCGGCCAACTCACCCTTTTCCAACAAGCGCGCCAGCGCCGCCTCGTCGATGATCTCGCCGCGCGCGGTGTTCACGATAAACACATGGGGCCGCAGCAGCGCGAGGCGCCGCGCCGAAAGCAGATGATAGGTCGCGGGCGTATGCGGGCAATTGACGCTGATAATATCCATGCGCGCCAGCATCTGATCTAGGCTTTCCCAATAGGTGGCGTCCAGCTCGGTCTCCACCGCCAAAGCCGCTTTGCGCCGGTTATGGTAATGGATTTGCAGGCCGAAAGCGCGGGCCCGGCGCGCCACCGCTTGGCCGATCCGCCCCATGCCAATAATGCCCAGGCGCTTGCCGCGCAGGCGCCGGCCCATCATCCAGGTAGGGCTCCAGCCGGCAAACTGATCCGACTCGATAATCTTGACCCCCTCAACCAACCGGCGGGGCACCGCCAAAATCAGCGCCATGGTGATATCGGCCGTATCCTCGGTCAGCACGCCAGGGGTGTTGGTCACGGTCACGCCGCGCTGCACGGCCGTGGCCACGTCGATATTATCAACGCCCGCGCCGAATTGGGCGATGAGCTTGAGCCGCTCTCCGGCCCGGCTCAGCAGCTTACCATCAAGACGATCCGTCACGGTGGAGACCAGCACATCTGCGCGGCCGATGGCATCCGCCAGCCGATCCGGGCTCATTGGCGCGTCATCGAGATTGAGTTCGGCATCGAACAGCTCGCGCAGCCGGGTTTCCACCGGATCAGGCAAACGGCGGGTGACGATGACCTTCAGGCTGCGGGTCGACATACGGATTCCTTCACGGGGCGCACGGGCACCCAAAGCACTAGCAAAGCGCTTCGTCAGCGCAAAGTCGCGCTTAATCATGTCTTCATCGTGTGCAGCGATCCTGGTGCTATCGAGTTAGGGAGCCGGCGCAGCATGATCGCAGCCATTCTCGCCTTCGCTTTGCTGGGCCAGGCTCCAGAGGCTGGCGCGCGCATCGGCCCGTCGGGCCTGCCCGTGCCGCGCTTCGTCAGCTTAAAAACCAATGAAGTCAACGCCCGCCAAGGCCCCAGCGCCGCGCACCGGGTCTTGTGGGTCTATCAGCGAGCCGGGCTGCCGCTACGCGTCACCGCGGAAAGCGGCAATTGGCGGCGCGTCGAAGACGTTGAGGGGGATCGCGCGTGGGTGCATGTCGCCACCTTGTCAGCCCAGCGCACCGCTGTGATCACCGTCGCACGCGCGCCGCTGCTGGCCAGCGCCAAGCCCAAAGCGCGCGTCCGGGCCTGGCTGAAGGCCGGCGTGGTGGCGACGCTGCTCGATTGCAAAGCCGGCTGGCGCAAATTGCGGGTCAAAGGGCGCACGGGTTGGGCGGGCGCCGATCAAGTTTGGGGCGCACCCACCTGTGAAAGCACGCCGCTTGCGTGAATGGCTTGAGCCCAAGCCCGCCGGCGTGCTAGCGCCTAATGATGAGCGAACGTCCTTCTAGCTTCGATATGGAATCCATTCTCGCCTGCGGACGGGGGGAATTGTTTGGACCGGGCAATGCGCAATTGCCGCTGCCGCCTATGCTGATGATCGATCGCATCACCCAGATCAGCGCCTCCGGCG
>JAKFWI010000196.1 GCA_021731965.1 Hyphomonadaceae bacterium
GCGCCAAAGCGGAATCCAAGCGCTCCGAGCTTACCAGGAATTGCGAACGCAGCGCCTTCAGCTCGTCAGCCGTGCTGCTATCAGTTGCGAGACCATGCAACCGGGCGTTGGTTTCGGCCTGGAAGCTGGACAAGGTCTTGCGCAGCAAAGCGGCCTCGCTTTGCAACGCCTCGACGCTCTCGACCGGCGCGTAGCGCGCATTCTCGACGCGTTGGGTTAGATCTTCGATGGATTCTTGCGCGGCCTGCCCAAGGCGGCTCATGCCCTCGCGCAGGCCTTCAATCTCCCGGCCGGTCAGCGTGCGGGCCTGTGCCAAATGCGTTTCCAGCGCGCTGGCGCGGTCTTCCAGGCGCGCGAACGCCTTGTGGCGCACGCCGTCAACCTCCAATGCCGCCAAGCGATCGGCCAGCCCGCCATGCACGCGCTCTAGCCCCAAAAGCGCATCAAACAAGCGCCCCGAGGTCTCGGTTTGCACGTCCTCAATGCTACCGACGCGATTGGCGACATCGTCAAGCGCGCGATCTACCGCGGCCGCGCCCATGGCACTGCGCCGCTCCTGCGCCTCAACGCGGCGCGCCAAGCGCTCCAAGGCATCCACCACTCGGCGGGTCTCGCCCGAGCCGGTCAGCGCATCGGCTCGATCCGCCCCGGCATTAAGCCTGGGAATGCGCGCATCCAGCCATTGCCCAAGGGTCGCAGGCCCCTCGGCGCTCTCAGCACCGCCCGCAGTGCGATCACCCACCGCCGCGCTCATGCATTCTCCTTCAACCCGCCCGCGCATCGGGATAGAATCAGTGCGCGCAGTCCTAGTAATGTCGTGCGCGCCGCACCCTTAAGGCCCGGTTAACCCCGATTATTTCTCCAGCCAGGACCGTTTCGCCAATGCCCACTTTGCCCTTTCCCACCATTCCCTTGATTGCGCCACCGCACCGCTCCGACGCGGAGCTGGAGAGCCATGCGCGCGGGTTTTTCGAAGCGATGACCACCCGGCGCACGGTGCGCGATTTTTCGCCGGAGCCCGTTCCACGCGCGGTGATCGAATGGGCGATACGCTGCGCTGGCACCGCCCCCTCGGGCGCCAACAAGCAGCCATGGACCTTTGTGGCCATCAGCGACATGGACGTAAAACGCCGCTTACGCGCCGCCGCGGAGGAAGAAGAGCGCGCCTTCTACCAGGACCGCGCCACGCCGGAATGGCTGGAGGATTTGGCACCCCTGGGCACCAATGCCGACAAGCCGTTTTTGGAAACAGCCCCTTGGCTGATCGCCGCATTTCAACAAAGCTGGGAGATCGACGCCGCCACGGGGGCCAAGCGCAAGAATTATTACGTCCCCGAAAGCGCCAGCCTGGCGTGCGGCCTGCTATTGGCGGCTTTGCATCACGCCGGCCTGGTTACACTGACGCACACCCCCTCCCCGATGGGGTTTTTGCGCGAGACGCTGAACCGCCCAAGCAATGAGCGCGCGTTGATGCTGATCGTGACCGGAAGGCCCGCGCCGGATGCCCGCGTCCCGGATATCCAGCGCAAATCCCTCGACGCGATTTCGGTGTTTTACGATTGAGGCAGCGGCGCGAAAATCGCCAGAACCCGGCGCACCAGGATCAAGAATTCCTTGCGACGCAGCACACTGACCATGAGCAGCGCGCTGGCCCAGACGATGCAGGCGGCCACGAACAGCCCCCCGCCATCATTGTTGGGATCGATGCCCAGCGGCGTGAACAAATGGAAATTGGTGGCCCCCGTCATCACCAACAAGCCGGCCAGCGCGCCGCCCGCCTGCAAATGCCGATAGCGCGGCAGGATGCCGATCAGCAGCAAAGACGAAGCCAACAACTCGATCGAGCCGATCACATATTGGCTGAATAGGCCCGTTTGCGCAAAAAGGCCGGCAGCGCCCCAGCTCGCAGCCCAATTATCGAGCTTTTCCTGGAAAATCACGATGGTTTCCGGGGCGTTGGTAAATTTGAAGCGCAAGCTATCCATGAAGATGATGGCCATGAAGATGGCCAAAGCGTGGGGCAGAAGGTTTAGGATCCGTTTCAGCACTGCAAACTCCTTAACGAGGGCGCTGGCGGCGGCGCCGATGGATCAATCCCCGCTTGCCCACAGATCTAGGCTGCCGTGTCGAGCAACGCCCAGCTTTGCATAGCGTGTCCGAAAGTTCATGCAAAGCAGGCAGGTGGCCGTGTTTGCCGCCTTGCAGGGTCATTCGCAGTCAGAATCGTGTGATCATTCATGCTTGACGTTTACGTAAAGAGCCTTAAACCCACGAAATGGCTGCTAGCACCCCCCTCATGGCCGATAAGGCGACGCAAGCACCCTTCACCATTTCGCAATTGGCCGCCGAGTTTGGCCTGACGACGCGGGCTTTGCGCCATTACGAAGATCAAGGCTTGATCGCGCCGCAGCGGCGCGGCCGCGCCCGCCTGTATTCCTCACGCGATCGTGCGCGCTTGGCGCTTATTCTAAGGGGCAAGCGGGTGGGTTTGGCCCTATCCGAGATCAAAGAAATCCTCGATCTCTACGCGCTGGGCGATGGCCAGCACGCCCAAATGCGCGCCACGCGCGCCGTCTTGCTGGAACGGGCGGCGGCATTGCGCGCGCAACGCGTCGATATCGATCTTGCTCTGGCCGAGCTGGCACAGGGCCTGGAATGGATTGAGCAACGCCTCACCGTGCCGGTGCTGGCCTTGGTCGATGTGGCGATTGCCAGCGCCTACGACGCCGAAGCGCGCCGTCGATTAGATGAGTGACAGCAGATCATAAGCGGGCCAGCCCGCGCTAAGGGAGAAGACCACATGCCGGTTTATGCAGCCCCCCTGCGGGAATACCAATTCCTCTATCGCAGTGTGTTGAAGCTGGAGCGCTATTCCAATCTACCGGGCTTTGCTGAAGCCCCCCTCGATACCATCGAGCAGATCCTGGACGAAGGCGCGAAATTCACCATTGGCACCCTGTTTCCGCTCAACAAAGTGGGCGATGAGCATGGCTGCATTTGGACGCCAGAGGGCGTGAAAACGCCGCCCGGCTTTCGCGCCGCCTACACGGCGATGGTCGAGGCCGGCTGGCCGGCTTTGGGCAATGATCCCGAATATGGCGGCCAAGGCCTGCCCAACGTGGTCAATCTCGCTTTCAACGAAATGGTGTGTTCCACCAATATGGCCTTCGGCATGTATCCGGGGCTGACGCACGGCTGCTATTCCGCCATCCATGAGGGCGGCAGCCCAGAACAAAAGCGCATGTTCCTGCCCAAGCTGTCCTCGGGCGAATGGGGCGGCACCATGAATTTGACGGAGCCGCATTGCGGCACCGATCTGGGCCTCTTGCGCACCAAAGCCGTGCCGCAGGCCGATGGCAGCTATAAAATCACCGGCCAAAAAATCTGGATTTCCGGCGGCGATCACGATCTGGCCGATAACATCATCCATCTGGTGTTGGCGCGCATCGAAGGCGCGCCCCAAGGCGTCAAGGGCATTTCCCTGTTCATCGTGCCCAAATTCCTGGTCCATGCCGATGGCAGCCTCGGCGCGCGCAATGGGGCTGTCTGCGCCGGGTTGGAAGAGAAAATGGGCATTCACGGCAATGCCACCTGCGTCATGCAATATGATGACGCGACGGGTTATTTGATCGGCACGGCCAATGAGGGCCTCAAGATCATGTTCGTGATGATGAATGAGGCGCGCCTCGGCGTGGGCTTGCAGGGCCTAGCCATGAGTGAGATCGCCTATCAAAACGCGGTGGCCTTCGCCAAGGATCGCGTGCAGGGGCGCTCCCTCTCTGGCGCGAAAAACCCCGACGGGCCGGCCGATCCCATTATCGTGCACCCCGATGTCCGCCGCATGTTGATGGATTCGCGGGCCTTCAATGAAGGCGCGCGCGCTTTCCTCATGTGGACGGCGCTTTATGGCGATCTCTATCTGCGCAGCCCCGATGAGGCCATCCGCCAAAAGGCCTTGGATTATATGGGCCTGATGACGCCGGTGCTGAAGGCCTTCCTCACCGGCGAGGGCTTTCGCCACATCTCCGATGGCATGCAAGTGCATGGCGGCTCTGGCTTTACTGAGCATTTCCCGGCCAGCCAATATTTGCGCGATAGCCGCATCGCCATGATCTATGAGGGCACCAATGGCGTGCAGGCGCTTGATCTCGTCGGGCGCAAGCTGGCGGCCAAGGGCGGGCGGGCGATTTTCACTTTCTTTGCCGAACTCGATGAATGCATCGCTGCGCACGAAAGCGATGCCAGGATGGTGCCCTTCACCACGGCGCTGCGCGAGTCCAAGGCCCAGATGCAAGAAGGCGCGCAATGGCTGATGCAAAATGGCATGAGCAATTTCGATAATGCCGGCGCTGCCAGCCATGATTTCCTGCAAGTGTTTGGCTACACCGCCCTCACCTATATGTGGACGCTGATGGCCAAGGCTGCCTTTGACGGCGGGCTCCAAGATCCGTTCAACGATGCCAAGATCAAGACCGGCCGCTATTTCATCGAGCGCATGCTGCCCGAGGCCGGTGCCCATTTGGCCAAGCTGAAGGCGGGCTCCGAAAGCATGATGGCGCTCTCGGCGGAGGCCTTTTGATGACAGTCATGATCGCGGAGCTATATGATGCGCTGCGCGATGCCGGGGCCAGCGAAGAAAAGGCGCGCGCCGCCGCCAAAGCCGTCTCCGACAATGAATCTCGCCTGGACAAGCTGGACGCGCGGATGAGCGGCCTGGAAGCGCGCGTGAACGGCATGCAGGGGCAGATCGATGGCCTGAAGGCGCAAATCGAGGCGCTTAAGATTCGTATTGACACCTTGACCTGGGTCGTCGGCCTCAACGCCGCGATGACGGTTGCCGTGCTGGTGCGTCTGTTTGTCAGCTAGCAGATGCGCCTAACGGCAGAGTAACACTGAATTCACCGCCCCAGGGATGGCCCACCCAGGGGAAAGCGGATGGTAGAGGGGTGCCTCCGGCCCAAGGGCAGTCATTCAAGGAGAGAAATCATGGCCGAAGCCTATATTTTTGATGCCGTGCGCACCCCGCGCGGCAAGGGCAAATCATCGGGTGCCCTGCATGAAATCACCGCCCTTTCGCTGGCCACGCAGGCGCTGCAAGCCGTGCGTGACCGCAACGCCCTCGATACCAGCAAGGTGGACGATGTCGTGTTTGGCTGCGTTTCCCCGGTGGGCGAACAAGGCGGCGATATCACCCGCACGGCCGTGATCAATGCCGACTATGCCGAAAGCGTCGCGGGTGTGCAGATCAATCGCTTTTGCGCCAGCGGCCTGGAAGCGGTGAACATGGCGGCCGCGAAGGTCATGTCCGGCGAGGCGGGCATGGCCATTGGCGGGGGCGTCGAAAGCATGAGCCGCGTGCCGATGGGCTCGGATGGCAATGCTTGGGCCACCGATCCTTCCGTGGCCATGAAAAGCTATTTCGTGCCGCAGGGCATTTCCGCCGATTTGATCGCCACCAAATACGGCTTCAGCCGCGATGACGTGGATGCCTTCGCGGTGGAAAGCCAAAAGCGCGCAGCCCGCGCCTGGGCCGAGGGGCGCTTTTCTCGCTCGATCGTGGCGGTGAAGGATCAAATGGGCGCGACCATCCTGGCCCATGATGAGCACATGCGCCCGGACGCCTCGATGCAATCGCTGGGCGGGCTGGAGCCTTCGTTCAAGGCGCAGGGCGAGATGATGCCGGGCTTTAACAGCGTGATCCTGCAACGCTATCCGGAAGTCGAGGAGGTGCGCCATGTGCACCATGCCGGCAATTCCTCGGGGATTGTCGATGGCGCGGCGGCGATCCTGATCGGCACCAAGGAAATGGGCGAGGCTTTGGGCCTGAAGGCGCGCGCGCGCATCCGCGGCATGGCCTCGATCGGCTCCGAGCCCTCCATCATGCTGACGGGCCCGGAGAAAGTCACCGCCAAGCTGCTGGCCAAGCTGGGCATGAGCAAGAACGATATCGATCTTTGGGAGCTGAACGAGGCCTTCGCCAGCGTGGTGCTGCGCTGGATGCAGGCGCTGGAGCTTGATCCTGCCAAGGTCAATGTCAATGGCGGGGCCATCGCCATGGGCCATCCTTTGGGCGCGACCGGGGCGATGATCCTGAGCACGGTGCTGGATGAACTCGAACGCACCGGCAAAGCCACCGCTTTGGCCACCCTGTGCGTCGGTGCCGGCATGGGCACGGCCACCGTGATCGAGCGGGTGTGATGGATGAGCGAGCTCAAGCTTGGTTCGGTTTCACCGGTGTTGTGTGTTGGGGTGATCAAGCCCATGCTCGATTATTTCGTCGAGCGGTTGGGTTTTCACGTCCAAGGCAGTGCTGGGCAGCCGCCGACTTGGGCTTCGCTGATGCGCGACCGAGTTGAGTTCATGCTCGTATGTGGGCCGTCTTTTCCTTCGCCCCCTCAGGATTGGGCGGCCTACGTTTTTCTCTCCAAAGCCGATATCGATCTGTTGCACGCCGAGTTTGCTGGCCGCGGCGCGGACCTTTTGGGTCCGCCGGTCGACAAGTCTTATGGCAGCCGAGAGTTTGAGGTGCGCCTGCCCGATGGCCGTCTGATCGCTTTCGGAGGATAGCCATGAATATCGGCTTCATCCTGTTCCCGAACCTGACCCAGCTCGATTTCACCGGGCCGCTGCAAGTGCTGTTTCGGGCACCCGGCGCGAAAACGCATATCTTGGCCAAAACCATGGAGCCGGTGCCAAGCGATTGCGGGCTCGCGCTTGTGCCGACGGGTGTTTTTGCGGACGCGCCAAAGCTCGATCTGATCTGCGTGCCGGGCGGGTTTGGGGTGATCGAGGCCTGCGAAGATGCCGAGACGCGCGCCTTCGTGGCCAAAGCCGGAAGCGAAGCCCAATTTGTCACCAGCGTGTGCACCGGGGCGCTTCTTCTCGGCGCCGCCGGCCTGTTGCGAGGCAAGCGGGCCAATACGCATTGGGCCTATCGCAGCCTGCTTCCCCAGCTCGGGGCCATCCCCAGCGAGGGCCGCGTTGTGCGTGATGGGAACACCTTCACGGGCGGCGGCGTCACCGCCGGCATCGATTTCGCTTTC
>JAKFWI010000038.1 GCA_021731965.1 Hyphomonadaceae bacterium
GGATGCCATGGCCACCACCGACATCGAGGGCCGCATTATCTGGATCAATGAAGCGTTTACGCGCATCACAGGATACGCGATGGCGCACGCGCTCGGTCAGCGCCCTGGTCAAATGCTGCGCTCGGTGAAAAGCGATCCCGCCGCACTCGCGGCCATCGCTGAGGGCTTGCGTGAACAAAAGCATGTGCATGTCGAAATCGAATACGCCAAAAAAGATGGCACGCCCTTTTGGGCTGAAGTCGAGATCAACCCGCAACGCGATGACGCGGGCGCGTTTGTCGGATTTGTCGGTATACTGAAGGATATCACCGAGCGCCGTGAGCAGGAGGCGCGCGTTCGGGGCGCATTAGCCGCCGCAAGCGAATCCCTGGCCTTGCTGCACAGCGTGACAGCCGAAGCACCGGCGGTGTTGTTTCAATTCCTTTCCTGCCCCAGCCAGCCCGCGCAGTGGATTTTCGTCAGCCCCGAGTCCGAACGGGTGTTCGGGCTTGAGCCTCGCACGTTGTCGGAGCGCCCGTCGCTGTTTTGGCAAATGATCCAGCCGCAGGATTTGACGGCTTTGCAGGAGGGTTTTCTTGCAGCCGAGAGCCTTCAATCCCCAATCGAGCGTGAATTGTGCCTGCGTCCTCCCAATGGCAATTGCCAATGGTTTACCTTGCGGGCACAGCCGCGCCTGCTCGCTACGGGGGAGACGCAATGGACCGGCTCGATGGTCGATTCCACCAAAGAACACGCGCAACGCGCAGACCTCAAAAGGCTTTTGGAACTCAATACTTCAGTGCTGGATGCCAGCCCGTTCAGCATTATGAGTTTCGATGCTGTCCGCAATCCTGATGGATTGATCTGCGATTTTCTGCTGGTGCAGGTCAACAGCGTCACGGCAAAAAAGCTGGGACGCAAAACTGATTCCCTGATTGGCAAGAGCATGTCGGAGATATTTCCCGGCGTGGCGCAAACCCCGGCCTTTGCCCAATATTGCCGGACCATGGACACGGGCGAAATTGCCCATTTTGAAATTTTCTACAGCGGCTATGGCCTACGCGATTGGTTGCAAATTCATGCGGCGCGGCGCGGCGAAAACGGCTTAACACTGCTGATCCATACCATCACGGAAGTCAAAGAGGCCCAAAACAAGATTGAACTGGCACTGGCGACCGCGCGCCAAAGCGCCGAAGATGAACGCGAGGCTCAGGCAAACTTGATCGCCAGTGAGCGGCACCTGCGCGCCGCCTTGGAGATCTCCGACATTTGGGTGTGGGATGTCGATTTTGTGGCCGGCATTTACCAGGGGGATGTGGTCCGCGAATTCGCGCTGCCAAACCAAGGCAATTTGCTGCGCATCCTGCGTATGATCCACGCTGACGATCGCGCCGAGTTTGCCCAAACCTGGTTGCGCTTCGCGGACGGAACCACGCCAGATTTCGAGGCCGAGTTTCGCATGCGTTTTGCCGACGGCCAACATCGCTGGGTGCGCGCCAAGGGCGGGATCGCCGAATGGGATCAAGCGGGCCAGCCAGTGCGCGCCACCGGTGCGATGGTTAATATTGACGTGGATCGTGCCCGCACCGAGCGATTGCGCGTGGTTTTGCGCGATTCCGAAATGGCCTTGATGGAATCGGAGGCGCTCACGCGCCGACTCGATCTGGCCACCAATGCCTCGGGAATCGGGGTTTGGGAGGTGAATCTCTCATCGGGGCGCTTGTCGTGGACGCAATCCATGTACGCCATCTATGGCCGCGAAGCCGACGGCGCAGACATGACCTATCGCGATTGGGTCGATGCGCTGCACCCTGACGAACGCGATTCCTGCGAGGCGTTTTTCCTGGAGCAGCAGGCCAAACCGGGCCGATTTTCCCTGGATTTCCGCATCCTTCGCCTTGGCGAAGTGCGTCACATCCGCTGCCTTGCGCAGGTTTTCCAGGATCGCTTTGGCCGCTCGACCATTATCGGCGTCAATTGGGACGTCACCGAACAAGTGCATATCCAGCAGCATCTCGAGCAGCGCCGCCAAGAGGCCGAAGCCGCCAGCGTGGCCAAATCGCAATTCCTGGCCAATATGAGCCACGAAATCAGGACACCGATGAATGGCGTGCTTGGGATGGCCGGGGCCCTGGCCGGAACCGAACTCACCGCCGGGCAAGCCGAAATGGTCACCGTCATCCAATCGGCGGGCGAGTCGCTCATGACCGTGCTCAACGACATTTTGGATTTCTCCAAAATCGAAGCTGGCCACATGGAATTGGAGAGCGCCCCCTTCTCGCTCAACGATTTGGCGCGCAAAATCCGCTCCTTGCACGCCTTGAAGGCGCAGGAGCGCGGCATCGATTTTGAGGTCGTATGCAACGAGGCCCCATCCCTGCAGCGCCTCGGAGATCCGCACCGGCTCACTCAGATCCTGCACAATCTGGTCAGCAATGCCATAAAGTTTACGGCCCGCGGCTTTGTGCGCGTGCGCCTGGAGGGTGTCGAAGACAACGCCGTCTTGCTCGAGGTGGCCGATTCCGGCATCGGATTATCGCCCGCGCAGCAAAGCTCCATTTTCCAGCATTTCACGCAGGCCGATGCCAGCACCACCCGCCAGTTTGGCGGCACCGGGCTTGGCCTCTCCATCGTCCGCGGGCTGGCGGAGGCGATGGGCGGCAGCGTGGTGGTGGAAAGCGCTTTGGGTGCAGGGGCCATCTTCCGTGCACTGATCCCGGCGCGTTTGATCTCGCCAGCGGCTGCCCCCGCGCCAGTGCAAGCGCCCTTGGATCACGCTGCGCAGCCCGGCGCGCTCTCTATCCTGGCGGCGGAGGACAACGCCACCAATCGCTTTGTCTTGAGAACGTTGCTTGCTCCTACCGGTGCCGCATTGACCTTCGCCGTCAATGGCTTGGAGGCGGTGGAATTGTGGCGATCAATGCCCTTTGATCTGGTGCTGATGGATATTTCCATGCCGATCATGGACGGCCAGGAAGCACTAAAACGCATCCGCAGCGAAGCGCAGCAGGCCAACAGCAATGCGATCCCGGTATTGGCGGTAACCGCCAACGCGTTCGAGCATCAGGCCGCGCATTATCGAGCTTTGGGCTTTGATGATGTGGTACCCAAACCTATCGAGCCAACCAGGTTGATCAGCGCCATCAGCGCCGCGATGAACGCGGCAGCAACGCCAGACACTGACGATAACGTAATGTTGGAAACCAGCTGGAGCGTTTAGTCAAGATTAGCGCAAGGTTATCTTAATTCGCACGCGCCATAAACACATGGTTTGGAACCGCGCCCGATGCTCTAAGCGATCGAAAGAGAGCGTGCCAAACCAATCTGCGTAACTCTTGCCTATTCAATCATGCCCCAGACGTCCCGCCGAGCACGCAATCTTTTTGGACCCGTTACATTCATGCAGCGCCTGCCGATACTATACACGAAAGGCCTGATGGAGTCTGCGAGCAAAAGCGCCGTGCCGGCCATCGTGCTGGCCGGCCTGATCTTGCTCGGCGTCTTTGCCGGCCGCTCCAAAATAGAGGCAGACCAAGCCCTGGAGGCCTACCGCGAGCGGGCAAGGCAGGAAAGCGACGCTGTCCGCGACAAACTTGCACGCGCACTGAAAGACATCCAGGGCGATTTACGCACCATCAGCCTGTTGCCCAGCGTGCGCCGCATCAGCCGCCACGGTGAGAATCTCGACTTTGACGCCCGCGCCACTATTCAGCAACTCTACAATAACCTGAAACTAAGCATTGACGTTTCTGAAATCTATATCGTCCCGGTCAATTTCGATCCAAACCGAATTGATACGATCACCGGCGAAAATGAAGAGCCTATCATAGCCTTCGATGAATTGATCGCCAATGCCGGAACCAGGCTCAAGCAGCAAGCACCAGCTGCAGATGCAGATTACGCCGACGCGCCCGAAATTGAGATTTTCGAGTATCAGGCGCTCCAGAAACAGCTGCGCTGGCTGCGCACCCACTTGCCAGAAAACCAAGTGTTTCCTGGCTTGGAGCGGCCCATGCTCTCTTCCGAAGAAGTTATCACCTGCGACAATACCGAGTATATCTATTCCGGTGAGGATGCGGATCGGTCCGGCATCATTTTCTCCGTTCCGTTTTATGGGCAAAACGGCAAGTTACGCGGAATCGTCGCCGCCATCGTGCGCACCAAGGCCTTGCAGCGCCTATTGCCCTCCTCCGATTACGCCATTTTCGATAGTGTTCACGGCACGCAATTGCATTTCGGGGAATTGGGCCAGAGCCGCCTTTCGCAGGACAAGGTGGAGCTTGGCGAAGAAGATCCCAGCCTGAAATTTTCTGAAGTGCAAACACTCAGTACACTGGATCCGCGCGGGCCTTTGCTGCTTTGGGTCGGGCGACCGGCCAGGGAATTCACCCTTAGCCCCCTAATGGTCACCACGCGGCGCATGCGCGGCATCCGGATCATCATGGTACTGGCGGCCGCGGCCATCGCTTTTTTCTCGCTGCTAAGCTGGCGCAAGCGTGGCCGACAGCAACGCGAAGCCCAGGAAAGGCTGGAGCAATTGGTTGGTGAGCGCACACAAGAGCTGCGCGTGCTCGCGGAGCAGCAATCCGAGTTAAAGACTGAGGCGGATGCTGCCAATATCGCAAAATCGCAATTCTTGGCCAATATGAGCCATGAATTGCGGACGCCGCTCAATGCCATCATCGGCTATGGTGAAATCATCGGTGAAGATGCGGAGGCCGTCGGTGCGGAATCTATTGTCAATGATAGCCAGCGCATTCTCCTATCCGGGCGGCATTTGCTGAAACTGATCAACGAGATTTTAGATCTTTCGAAGATCGAGGCCGGGCGCGTGGATGCTGAGATCGTAGATTTCGACATCCGTGAGCTAATCAGCGATGTGGTGGCCACGGTTTCGCCGGCGGCGCAAGCCAATGGAGTAACACTGCTCAGTAGTATCAGCCCAGATATACAGTCAGCGTGCAATGATGCTTTTCGCATCAAGCAATGCCTGCTCAATCTCTTGTCCAACGCCATCAAGTTCTCACCGCGGGGCGAAGTCAAGATCATGGCGCGGCGCGCGCTGATTGATCACCAAGACATGCTGATCTTCGACGTCAGTGATTCCGGCATTGGCATGTCGCCCGAGCAGGTCTCAAAGCTCTTCCGCCCATTCGAGCAGGCCGATGCCTCCACCACCCGCCAGTATGGCGGTACGGGCCTGGGGCTAACCGTAACACGCGGCCTGGCGCGGATCATGGGCGGCGATGTCACGGTCACCAGCGCGCCAAACCAGGGCTCCTGCTTCACCCTTACCGTGGCAGCCCAATCGGGCATGCATGCACCCAAATCCATCACTGCCCCGGAAGCAGGACAAATGCCCGGCGCAAAACTCAGCGCACTGATCATCGATGACGACGCCGCCTTTACCGATATCGCTAGCCGCGCTTTGGAGGGGGCGGGTTTTGTCGTGGAGATCGCCGCCAGCGCCGCGGCCGGCTTGAGCGCGCTGGCGCGCCGCGTGCCAAGCCTGGTGCTGCTGGATTTGGTTTTGCCCGATCGCCCCGGCTTGGCGGTGCTCGATAGCATTCGCAACGATCCCTCGTTTAACGGCATGCCGGTCATCATCGCCTCGGTGGCCGATGAGCGGAACAAATCCATCCGGCTCGGGGCCTGCGAGCATTTGGTCAAGCCGATCGATCGGGGCCAATTGGCGGCCGCCGCCTTGCGCTATGCACGTGCGCCGCAGGCCGAGCTTAGTCGTGCGATGCTGGCCCAGACGTCTATGCCGGCGTCAGAGCAAAAGCGAACAGCTTGACGCCATGGCGGGCGCGAGCGGAGCAATTCTAAGCGCCATCATGCCAGAGCGACCGCCTTTGAGCGTCAATGCCATTGATTTCAAAAATAAAAATTGATGCTAGAAAGCTCCCAGGCAGATTGACGCATGGCCCGCGCCAGTTTGGCGTTGACAAGGCGGGCCCGATCCGTACTGTGCCGCGCTTCCCCCGCCCGGCGTTCCCGGCGCGGCATAATGGATATTGTTCATGTTCGCGGTTATCAAAACGGGTGGCAAGCAGTACAGAGTTGCTGCCGATGATGTCATCATCGTCGAAAAGCTGGAGGGTGAACCCGGCCAGAGCATCGCCTTCGAAGATGTGCTGATGCTTGCGGATGGCGGGAGCGTGCATGTTGGCGCGCCGCGGCTGGCGGGTGCGCGCGTTACCGGGGAATTGATCGAAACCGCCAAGGGCGAGAAGGTCATGGTGTTCAAAAAGCGCCGCCGCTCCACCTATCGCCGCAAGCGCGGCCATCGGCAGTTGGAAAGCACCGTCCGCATCACCGGCATCAGCGCCGGTTAATCTTCAAGGGCATTATCATGGCGCACAAAAAAGCAGGCGGTTCCTCGCGCAATGGGCGCGACAGCCCAGGCCAGCGGCTTGGTGTCAAGCGCTTTGGCGGCGAAACCGTGCTGGCCGGCAATATCCTGGTGCGCCAGCGCGGCACCAAATTCCATCCGGGTGTGAATGTTGGCCTTGGCAAGGATTATACCTTGTTTGCCAAGGTGACGGGGCGGGTTTGCTTTGCCGTCAAGCGGCTGGGCCGCACGTATGTCAGCATCGAGCCAATCGCCCAGGCGGCGGAGTGAATGAGCGGGCCTGCGCCGCTTCTCACGGAGCGGCTTTGGCTCAATGCCATCCGGCGCGATGACGCCGCAAGGCTGGCTTTGCTGTGCAACAATTGGAATGTGGCGCGCTGGCTGGCCCGTGTGCCTTTCCCCTATGGCCTGGAAGATGGCATCGCCTTCTGCAATCTGATCGAAGAGACCGCCCCGGCTGGCCAGGACATGGTCTGGGCCATCCGCAGGCGCGGAGAAACCAATCTTTTGGGCCTGATCAGCGTCACCAATCTGCATGGGCAAGAGCCCGAATTGGGCTATTGGCTGGGCCAGCCCTTTTGGGGCCAACGCTTGATGAGCGAAGCGGCGCAGGCGGTGGTTGAGGCGTTTTTTGCGCGCACGGCCCATCCGC
>JAKFWI010000075.1 GCA_021731965.1 Hyphomonadaceae bacterium
GGCGGGGGCAAGTTGCCATGGGCCGCGGCGGCCGCTTTGGCCCCCTTCCAGGCGGTGTAGGCCGCGTTGGATTTTGGCGCGCAAGCCAAATGCAAAACGGCATGGGCCAGATGCAACTCCGCCTCGGGCAGGCCGAGAAAATCCACCGCCTCTTTGGCCGCATTAGCGACCAGCAAAGCCGTAGGATCAGCCAGGCCGACATCCTCTGAAGCCGCACGCACCAGGCGCCGCGCCAAAAACAGCGGATCCTCGCCGCCAGCCAGCATCCGCGCCAGCCAATAGAGCGCCGCGTCGGGATCCGATCCGCGAATGGCTTTGTGCAGCGCCGAGATGAGATTGTAATGCTCTTCGCGGTCTTTGTCATAAACCGGCACGCGCTTTTGCAGACGCGCGGTCAAAGCCGGTGCATCGTAAGGCGTGGCCGGGCGATCTTGGGCCAGATCCTCGGCCAAAGTCAGCAGGTAGCGCCCGTCGCCCTGCGCAAGGCCGATCAAGGCCGAGCGGGCCGCATCCGACAATGGCAGCGCATGGCCCAAATGGCTCTCGGCACGCGCCAGCAAATCGGCTTGCGCGGCTTCATCCAGGGGGTTGAGCACCAGCACCCGGCAGCGCGACAGCAAGGCGCCGTTCAGCTCAAACGAGGGGTTTTCCGTGGTGGCCCCAACCAAGGTGATCACGCCCTCCTCGACCACTGGCAAAAAGGCATCTTGCTGCGCGCGATTGAAGCGGTGAATTTCATCGACAAACAGCAGGGTGCTTTCGCCAATGGATCGGCGGGCACGCGCCGCCTCGAATGCCTTTTTCAGATCCGCCGTGCCAGAAAAAACCGCCGAAAGCTGCTCAAAGCGCTGGTTTGTCGCCTGCGCCAGCAAACGTGCAATCGTGGTTTTGCCCACCCCTGGAGGGCCCCACAGCACCATGGAGGCGATGCGGCCGGCCGCCAGCATGCGCCCGATCGGCCCCTCCGGCCCCAAAAGATGCGCCTGGCCCGATACCTCGCTCAGCGATTTTGGGCGCAAACGCTCCGCCAGCGGCGTAGGCACGCCTTGATCCAAGCCAGCATTTGTGAAGAGGTCATGCAAGGGGCGCCATCCAAGCGCAGGAGGAAATCATGTCGAACGATGACAGCGGAACACCCTTCGAGGAAAAAGGCCCCACCAGCGGCCTAAGCCCACACCTCATGGTACATGGCGCGAAGGCCGCCGTCGACTTTTACCAGCGCGCTTTTGGGGCCGTGGCGATTCATAGCAGCGTGGCCGAAGATGGCGAGCGGCTGATGCATGCGCATTTGCGCGTCAATGGGGCCTCTTTGATGCTGCATGATTGGTTTGCAGAATATGCGGGCGGCCAACCCGCGCCGCCGATCGGCGGGGTGACGCTGCACTTGCAGGTCAACGACGCCGATGCCTGGTTTGCGCGCGCCCTCGCTGCCGGTGCCAAGGAGAAGTTTGCGATGGCGGACCAGTTCTGGGGCGATCGCTATGGCGTGGTAGAAGACCCTTTTGGGCATCGCTGGTCCATCGGTTCCAAGCTCAAAAGCGCCGGCTGACCGGATCAAACTGGATCCGCTTATTCTGATCCGCTTATGCCCGCAGGCGGATGGTTTGGCGCTCGCCATTGCGCTCCACCGTCAAGGCCCAGCCCGCCGCCGGCGCGGCCAATGCCCGGTCTAGCTCGGCTGAGGTGCGGATTTCCGTGCCATTGACGGCGCGAATGACATCGCCCGCCTGAAAGCCCAGCCGCGCCGCCGGCCCGCGCCCATCGATGGTGCGGATGGCGGCTCCCTCCAGCAAGGGATCAATGCCCAACGCCTCCGCTGTGGCCGGTGAAAGCGTGACGATCTCGGCACCGGTCAAGGGGTTGCGCCCGCCAATCTTGCGCGGATCAGCCAGCGGCCGCTCCGGCGGCACTTCGACCCGCACAGAAACGGTTTGGCGCGCGCCGGCACGGAGAAACTCCACTTTGGCTTGGGTGCCGGGACGCAAAGTCGCGGCCTGGAAGCGCAGGCCCTGCTCATCGAACACTTCCTCGCCATTGACCGACAAAACCACATCGCCTTTGCGCAAAGTGGCCTTGGCCAGCGGCCCGGTCGGATAGAGATCCGCGATGATCACCCCTTGCGGGCGCTCCAGCCCCATGGAACGCGCCAGTTCCGCCGTCACCGTCTGGCCGCGCGCGCCAAGCCAGGGGCGCACCACCCGGCCATCGGAAATCGCTGATTCCACCACCCGGCGCACCAAAGCCGCCGGAATGGCAAAGCCAATGCCGTTAGAGCCGCCCGATTCCGACAAGATGGCCGAATTGACGCCCACCAGATTGCCATCGAGATCGACCAGCGCCCCCCCGGAATTGCCGCGATTGATCGCCGCATCGGTTTGCACGAAAAATGAAAAGTCATTCAGCGACACGCCGGTACGCGCCAAAGCGGAAACGATGCCGCTCGTTACCGATTGATTGAGGCCAAAGGGATTACCGATAGCGATGACCAGATCACCCACTTGGGTGGAGCGCGTCTCCGCGAAAGGCAAAGTCGGCAGGCGCTCCCCCTCCAATCCCTCCAGGCGCAGCACCGCCAAATCGGTCTGCGGATCGGCCAGCAGCAAGGTGGCGTCAAACTCACGTCGATCCGCCAACACCACTTTCAGCTTATCGGCACCGTTGATCACATGGTTATTGGTGACCACCACCCCATCAGCGCGCACCAGCACGCCAGAGCCCAAGGATTGCTGCACACGCTCTTGCGGAATGCCCAGGCTCCCGCCAAAGCGGCGGAAAAATGGATCATCGAGCATGGGATTACGCTCAGTGCGTTGGGCATAGACATTCACCACCGCCGGGGAGGCACGGCTGACCACCGGTGCCAGAGACAGCTTGGCCTGGCTCTCATTGAGCGGCACGCGCCGCTCTGCGCTTGGGGCCGCGGGCGGCAAAGGCGCGGT
The DNA here is from genome assembly GCA_021731965.1 of Hyphomonadaceae bacterium. Lineage (GTDB taxonomy): Bacteria > Pseudomonadota > Alphaproteobacteria > Caulobacterales > Aquidulcibacteraceae. The sequence continues at coordinate 2,940 of JAKFWI010000075.1, forward strand.
GTTTTGGGCGGCGGCCGGCTCTTGGCAGGCGCTCGCGCCGATGAGTGCCAGCAGCGCAATCAGAGAATAAGCGCGGATCATCTGAAAAGCCCTTTCGATACATCGCGGCAATCGAGATCGCAGGCTGGTGCGGCGAAAAATAGGCCGTCAGCCCTCGTTTGGCTGGCCAGAATCGCGGCCCTTGGCGCTTTCATCGCGATCGACGAATTCAATCACGGCCACTGGGGCGTTATCGCCGTGGCGAAAGCCCGCCTTCAACACCCGTGTATAACCGCCCATGCGCGCCGCATAGCGCGGCCCCAGCGTATCGAACAGCTTTTTGGTCATGCTTTCATCGCGCAGCCGCGAAGCCACCAAACGGCGCGCAGATAGCCCGCCCCGCTTCGCCAGCGTCACCAGCTTTTCCACCACGGGCCGCAGCGCCTTGGCCTTCGGCAAAGTGGTGACGATCTGCTCGTGCTTGATCAAGGAGGCCGCCATGTTGGCGAACATCGCCTCGCGATGGCTCGCGGTGCGATTCAGCTTCCGGTGGGCGTTGCCGTGGCGCATATCCGTCTCTTCTCGTCACTGCGGCGCAAAGCAAGCCTTGCGCGCTTATTTCAGGTTTGATCGTCGTATTTCTTGGCGAGATCGTCGATGTTTTCGGGCGGCCAGTTTTCCACGGTCATGCCCAGATGCAGGCCCATGCCCGAGAGCACTTCCTTGATCTCGTTCAAGGACTTGCGCCCAAAGTTCGGCGTGCGCAGCATTTCGGCCTCTGATTTTTGGATCAGATCGCCGATATAGACGATATTGTCATTCTTCAAGCAATTGGCGGAGCGCACCGAAAGCTCCAGTTCATCCACCTTCTTCAGCAAGGATGGATTGAAGGGCAGATCCGGCTTGTCGAGCTCAGACTTCTTCTGCTTGGGCTCTTCAAACGTGATGAAGATTTGCAGCTGATCTTGCAAGATGCGCGCGGCATAGGCCACAGCATCTTCGGGCCGCAAGCTGCCATTGGTTTCGACTTCCAAGATCAGCTTGTCATAATCCAGCACCTGCCCCTCACGCGTGTTTTCCACGCGATAAGCCACGCGGCGCACGGGCGAATAGATGGAATCCACCGCGATCAGCCCGATGGGCGCATCATCGGGGCGATTGCCCTCGGCGGCTACATAGCCCTTGCCGGTATTCACCGTCAGCTCCATGCGCACGCTGGCCCCGTCATCGAGCGTGCAGATCACGTGATCAGGGTTGAGGATTTCGATATCGGATGAAGTTTGGATGTCGCTGGCCCGCACAGCGCCCGCTTTGTCGGCCTTCAACATCAGCTTTTTGGGGCCTTCCCCGCGCATGCGGATGGCCACTTGCTTCAGGTTCAGCACCAGATCGGTGACATCTTCGCGCACGCCGGTGATGGAGGAAAACTCATGCACCACCCCGTCAATCTGCACCGCGGTGATGGCCGCGCCCTGCAAAGAGGATAGCAGCACGCGCCGCAGGGAATTGCCCAGGGTCATGCCAAAGCCGCGCTCCAGCGGCTCCGCCACCAAAGTCGCGCGGCGGCGGGCATCAAAACCGTGCTCCACACTCGGCTTTTTGGGTCGGATCAGTTCTTGCCAGTTGCGTTCAATCGACATGCATATCTCGTTTCTGATGGGTCAGCGCGATGGCTTAGACGCGGCGGCGCTTAGGCGGGCGGCAGCCATTGTGCGGAATCGGCGTCACATCGCGGATGGACAGCACGGTGAAGCCCACGGTTTGCAAAGCCCGCAACGCGGATTCGCGCCCGGAGCCGGGCCCGGAGACATTCACCTCAACCGTGCGCATGCCATGCTCCATGGCCTTGCGGCCGGCATCCTCAGCCGCCACCTGCGCGGCATAGGGCGTGGATTTGCGCGAGCCTTTGAAGCCCATCGTGCCCGCGCTGGACCAGGCAATGGCATTGCCCTGCGCATCGGTGATGGTGATCATCGTATTGTTGAAGCTCGCGTTGACGTGCACAACGCCCGACACGATGTTTTTCCGTTCGCGCTTACGTACGCGCTGGCCAGTTTCTTTCGCCATGAATGCTTGCGCCTCTCTGGTGCCCCGCAGGGCAGCTTATTTGCGGGTGGCTTGCTTTTTGCCGGCGATCGGCTTGGCCGGGCCCTTGCGCGTGCGCGCATTGGTGTGGGTCCGTTGCCCGCGCACGGGCAAGCCGCGCCGATGGCGCAGGCCGCGATAGCAGCCAAGATCCATCAACCGCTTGATATTGGTAGATACTTCGCGCCGCAAATCCCCCTCAACCAGGAAATCGCGATCAATGGCCTCCCGGATCTGCAGCACTTCTGAATCGGTCAATTGATTGACGCGACGCTCCGGATTGATACCGACCTTTTCGATGATATCCTTGGCCTTAGCGCCGCCAATGCCATGGATATATTGCAGCGCAATCACCACCCGTTTCTGGGTTGGGATATTGACGCCGGCGATGCGAGCCAAGGGCCTACTCCTAAACGAAAACGCGCTGCCGATCCCCGAATTGGAGACCAAGCTCAGCGCAGCAAATGCGACGTAAAGAAGCGCGTATACGCTTCGGGGCCTGCCCGGTCAACCGGCCGCGCCCACCATTTTGCGGTGTTCATGCTGATCCAGCACAGCGCTGATTTGCGCGCTGACCCGGTCAACATCGGCCATGCCATCAATCCCCACCAGCTTGCTTTGCTCGGAATAATAGGGAATCAGCGGCGCCGTTTGCGCTTTATAGGCGTGCAGCCGAATGAGAAACGCCTCCGGATTATCATCCGCGCGCCCCTCTGCCGTGAAGCGCTGGCTGATCCGCGCGATCAAGGCCTCTTCATCGACCTCCAGGCGGATCACCACGTCAACGCTTTGCCCATAGCGCGCCATAAGGCCATCCAGGGATTTGGCCTGGGCGAGGGTGCGCGGAAAACCATCAAACACAAAGCCCGCGCAGCCCATACAAGCGGCCAGGCGCTCTTCGATCAAATCCACCACGATACGATCGGACACCAGCTTGCCGCCATCCATGATAGCCGCCACTTTCTTGCCCAAGGGTGAGCCCGAAGATCGTGCGGCGCGCAACATGTCCCCGGTGGAAAGCTGCGTCAAAGACCGCCTCTCCACCAGCCGTTTCGCCTGCGTACCCTTTCCGGCCGCCGGGGGGCCGAATAGGATTAGGTTCATCTGCCACGCCCTCTAAGCCGGGTTTTCTTGATCAGACCCTCATATTGATGCGCAAGCAAGTGGGATTGCACTTGTGTGACGGTATCCATGGTCACCGAGATGACGATCAGGATCGAGGTGCCGCCCAGAAAGAAAGGCACCTGGTAAGAGGCGATGACGAATTCCGGCAGCAAACACACAAAGGTGATGTAGATGGCACCAATCACCGTCAACCGCGTAAGAATGTAATCCAGATATTCGGTGGTCTTTTTACCAGGTCGAATGCCCGGCACGAAGCCGCCATGCTTGCGTAGGTTTTCGGCCGTCTCCTCTGGATTGAACACGATCGACGTATAGAAGAAGCTAAAGAAAATGATCCCCGCCGCATAAAGCGACATGTGCAAGGGTTGGCCAACTTGCAGCGCCGCCGCCACGGTCGGTGCCCAGGCCAAATAGACTGGCAAATTGGCCTGCTGGCCGATGAGCCCCGCAACCGTCCCCGGCAGCAATAGAAGTGAAGAGGCAAAAATCGGTGGGATGACGCCGGCCGTGTTGATCTTCAGCGGCAAGAAGGAACTCTCGCCCATGAACATGCGATTGCCCACCTGCCGCTTGGGATATTGAATGACCAGCCGGCGCTGCGAGCGCTCAATCCACACGATTAAAATCGTCACCCCCACCGCGATCACGGAAATCAACAATATGTCAAAGAATGATAATTCCCCGACCTTCATCAAATTGAGCATCTGAAAGAGCGCGCGCGGCAGCTCTGCCACGATGCCCGCAAAGATGATCAACGACACCCCGTTGCCGATGCCCCGCGCGGTGATCTGCTCACCGATCCACATCAGCAGCATCACGCCGCCGGTTAAGGTGATTACGGTGG
>JAKFWI010000232.1 GCA_021731965.1 Hyphomonadaceae bacterium
GGGCAGCCAGAAATGCTCAAAATCCAGGATGGCCAGCAGCAACAGGGCCCAGGCGAGGCCGGCACCGAAGAGGATTTCCGGGCCATCTCGCACGCTGCCAGCCCAAAAGGCCAAAGCCGGGCAAGCCAATTCCAGCGCCAGATAGCGGTGCGGGATGGGCGCAGCGCAGGCCCGGCAGCGCCCGCGCAGCGCCAAAAAGCTCAAGATAGGAACAAGGTCCAGCACGCCAAGTTGGCGCCCGCACCCGGCGCAAGCTGAGCGGCTGAGGGCGATGGGGCGATCTTGCGGCCAGCGCAGCGAAACCAGCCCGATAAAGCTGGCCAGGATCAGGCCCAGCCCGGCGGCGATCCAAACATAAGCCTCTGAAGTCATGTGATCTTGCGCGCGAATTCGCCGATGGGCATGGCTCTGTGTGCCCGCTATCATGCGGCGCAGCAAGGGAGCCCAAGACATGTCGAGCCCGATCTTGTTGCAAGGCATCCGCGTGCTGGATTGCACCAGCGTGATCTTTGGCCCGTTTGCCACGCAAATGCTGGCGGATCTGGGTGCCGAGGTGATCAAGATCGAGCCGCCCTCGGGAGACATGTTCCGCTATTCGGCCAAGCCGGCGGCCAGCAAGGGCATGAGCCCTGGGCATTTGGCCCTGAACCGGGGCAAACGCTCCGTTGCGCTCGATCTCAAACTGTCAGCGGATTTGGAGATTGTGCGCGCTCTCCTCCCCACCTGCGATGTGTTTATCCACAATATGCGGGCCCAGGCCATCGAGCGCCTGGGCCTCGGCTATGAAGCCGTGCGGGCGTTGAGGCCAGATTGCGTTTATGCCCATTGCGTGGGGTTTGGCTCGGATGGGCCCTATGCCGGCCTGCAGGCCTATGACGATCTGATCCAGGCCGCCAGCGGCACCACCTCGCTGATCGGCAAGGTGGAGGGCGATGGCCGGCCCCGTTATCTGCCCGGGGCCATCGCGGACAAGGTCTGCGGGCTGTATGCCGCGCAAGGCGTGCTGGCCGCCTTGATCCATCGGCTGCGCACGGGGGAGGGGCAATTCGTGGAAATCCCCATGTTCGAGACCTTCACCCATTTTTCCTTGGTCGAGCATTTGGCAGGGATGACCTTCGACCCGCCCAACGGGCCGATCTGTTACGGGCGTCAAATCGATCCCGATCGCCAGCCCTTTCCCACCTCGGATGGGCATATCGCCATCGTGCCGTATTCCGATGCAGCCTGGCAGCCAGTGTTTGCCATTTTGGGCGATGAAGCCTTTTTGCAGAACGCGGAGTTGTCCACGCCGCTGCTGCGCTTTCGCAATATCTCGTTGCTGTACCAGCGCATGGCGGCGCTGACACCTGCCCAGACCAGCGCGCATTGGGTGGAGAAATTCCGCAGCTTAAGCATCCCCTCCATTGCCGTGCGCGCGATCGAGGAGATTTTGGAGGATCCGCATCTGCAGGCCACCGCGTTTTTCCAGCGCCAGCTCCACCCCACCGAGGGCGCGTACTTCGCCATGCGCGGGCCGCTGCGCTTTGGCGTGGGGGCGGGGGCCCGCGAGCCGCGCCACGCGCCCACGATCGGGGAGCACAGCGAGGCGGTGCGCGCTGAGGCCGCTGATCGCGCTAGAGCGGATCCCGATTTGACTGACTCAGGTCAAATCGGGTGAATCCGCTCTACACTAAGTGATTAGACCCGTTCTGTTGCGAAAACCGCGTCACACTTTTCGGGAACGGGTCTAGTCGCGGCTAACATCCCTGCCATGCCGCGGCGATATGTGGTAAAAGTGGGAGGCTTTAGGAGCGCCGCGCCATGAGTTTCAAGGATATCCTGGCCTTTGTGGTTTCGCTGGAAGCCGATATGGCCGCGCTTTCTGCCGCCGAGGCGCTGGCGCAGCGTTTTGACGCCTGCCTCACCGCCGTGCATATCACCCCCTTGCCCGAAGAGCCGCTGGCCTATGAGCCTACTGTGGTGGCCGGCATCTGGGCGCAGCTGCTCGCCTCCGCCCGCCAGGACGCGCAAGCCGAGCATCAGCGTTTGCAAACCCATTTGCAGACGCTGAGCGGGCGCTATCAAGCGCGCAGCGCGGAGGCGCAGCAGCGCGATTTGGGCCGTGTTGCCGCTTTGCATGCGCGCTATTCCGATCTGGCCATTCTGCCGCGCCCGGATCAGGACAGCCTGCGCGCGGTGCGCTTCGAGATGATCGAAGGGGTGGTGCTGCATTCGGGCCGGCCGGCGCTGATCATCCCGCCGGCTTGGCCGGCAGAGCGGGTCATTGGCCTGCGGCCGCTGATCGCTTGGGATACCAGCCGCGAAGCGACCAGGGCGCTCTCTGAGGCGGCGCGTTTTCTCGACACCTGTGAGCAGGCCATCGTCGCAACGGTCGATGCCCGGCCCAAAACCTTTGGCCACGGCCCCCATCCCGGCGCGAACATTGCCGCGCATCTGGAGCGGCGCGGCATCGACGTGCTGGTCAACAATCTACTGACGGATTCCGATAGCGTGGCGGGCGCGCTGCTGAGCGCCGCGCGCGAGAGCGGTGCCGATCTCATCATCATGGGGGCCTATGGCCAATCGCGTTTGCTGGAATTGATGTTTGGTGGCGCCACGCGCGATGTTTTGATCCGTGCCGATATCCCGCTTTTGCTGGTGCATTAGGGCGGATCCCGACTCGACGGATTGAGGTCACATTGGGCTCCTCCGCTCTACACTCAGTGAATAGACCCGCTCTCGAGCATCGATCGATAAACCGATCAGGTTTGATCGGGGTTTGATGCTCGACAGGCTTTAAATAACCGCATGATTCCCCCATCGACGGGGTATGCTCGCTCGGATCATGCGGTCTGGCGAAAACCGCAGCACCTGCGCCGCGCGCTTTTCCTTGGCTTTGCGGCTTGCTACGCATCAGGCTTGATCACGACAGCGAAGGCAGTGCGGCCATGCGTATCGGCGTGCAGATGGATCCGATCCAGGACATCGTCATCCAGGGCGATACGAGCTTTGCCTTGATGCTGGAGGCGCAGGCGCGCGGCTGGGAAATCTGGTGGTTTTCGCCCGATGACGTGGTTTTTGATCGCGGCGTCGTGCGCGCACAGGCGCGTCACGTCAAAGTGGCGGATCGGCAAGGCGCGCATTTCGTGGAGCTGGCCAGCGAAGCGCTGGAGCTTGGCCATTTCGATGCGGTTCTCATCCGCCAGGATCCCCCGTTTGATATAGGCTATGTGTCCAACACCTATCTCTTGGATCTTGCGGCCAACGATACTTTGGTGCTGAACCGGCCGAGTGGCGTGCGCAATATCCCGGAAAAGCTGGCGATTTTGGCCTTTGAGGATCTCATTGCCCCGACTTTGGTGGGCCGCAGCCTCAGCGCCATCCAGGCGTTCGCCGCCGCCTATGACGAGGTGGTGCTCAAGCCGGCGTTTCTCTCGGGCGGCAGCGGCGTGGTGCGCGCGCGCGGCAGCGATGCCGATTTTGCGGCGCGCGTGCAAGCCATGCTCAGCGAAGTGGGCAAAGAGCCGCTCGTGGTGCAGGAGTTTCTGCCGGCCGTGACCGCCGGCGATAAACGCATCATGGTGCTCGATGGGCAAGCCGTGGGCGCATTGCGCCGGGTGCCCAAGGCCGGAGAGTTTCGCGCCAATATCCATGTGGGCGGGCGCGCGGAGGCCACCGAGCTAACGGCCCGGGATCACCTGATCGTGGCGCGGGTGGCACCGCTGCTGCAAAGCGAGGGCATTCTGTTTGCTGGGCTGGACATCATTGATGGCCGCCTGACCGAGATCAATGTTACCTCACCCACCTTGGTGCGCGAGCTGCAGCGCTTGACGGGCGTGGACGTGCCGGCCTTGTTTTGGGACAAGATCCAGCAAAGGCTGGCTGCCCGCGTGGGGGCTTAACCCGCCGCTTACATGTGCTCGATGCGGTCCATGAACAGCTTGCGCGCCAGCGTTTCCTCGAGGCCGAGCGAGCGCCACAAATGCGTCACCACCTCCGGCTCGCGGCCCTCCAATTCCTTGTCGATCACCGCGAGGCTGATGGCCAATTCAAAGATGGATTGGCGATACTGCTCCGGCACGGCATTGGCCCAATTGGCCACCATGGTTTTCCAAGGATTGGCCGCAAGCTGCGCCTTCACTTGATGCAGCATGGGGTTGAACGCATCCGGCGGCACATCGCGAAACAGCGGGTGGCGATGTTGGACGTTCTTGAACCATAAAAACTCTTCTTGTGAGTATTTGCCATCGGCATTGATGATGGCCATCAAAATGCCGAGCCCCGCTTCGACGAAGGCGCGGTATTCAGGTGTCGGTCCCGAAGTGCTCACAGAAATCTCCCTTGATGCCATGTGTTGCTGATTGAGCGCCGCTGCAGATCAGGCCATGCCCCGATCTAGTGCATTTTCAACGAAAGTGTAGTCGCGGTTTTGTGCCCGAAAACGCGCCAATTCAAAGTTTTAGAGCATCGGACCCAACAAAGTCCGGCTCGGATTTTGCCTGCGATGCTCTAGAGCTTTTTCAAAGAAATCGAAGTCGATTTCTGATTCGATAAAGTGCTCTGATTCAATAAGTTAGAGCGCATTCGGACGCAAAACCGCAACTCCACTTTTCCTGAATGCGCTCTAGTCCCGTTGCCGAAAAGTGTGACGCGCTCTTCGGGCTTGAGCAGGTTTAAACTATTTGTGTAGAGCGAATGGACCCGATCTGGCCTGAGTTAGGTCAAATCGGGATCCGCCCTAATCATAGCCACTTTCTCCAATTTGGAGAGTGGCTGGCGACGATCAAGCCTCATTCCGCGAAGGGGTCGGGCTGGCGCGGAGCTGGGGCTGGCGGGCGCGGGCGCGGCGACAGTTTGAGCCGCTTGCGCAACTCATTGTTTTCCGCATTCAGCGATTTGTTGTCGCGATCAAAGATCGTCGCACGCTCAGTGGCCACGCGCTCTCGTTCAATGAGGGCGCTGAGATTGGATTTGGTGCGCATCAAATCGGTTTGTTGCAATTTGAGCTGAGCGCTCAGGTCCTTCACGCTGCTCGCGGCATTAATGTAGAAGAATACCAGGAACATCGCCGCGATCACGCTGGCACCGAGCAGGACCCCCAACACCAGAGCCGCGCCGCCGCGACTGGCCGCCGCGGCTGGCGCGTAATCGACATTCGAGGGGGCCTGCACGACCAGCATGGGCTGGCCCTTGTCATCATTGCCCCAGCCTTGTTGCCCAGAAAAGGGATCTTGTGCCGCCATGATCGAATGCCCTCCAACCTATTCGAAGTAAAACTTTATCCGCGACTGGCGCAGAGTTTGATACCGTAATCCAGAAAAAATTGCTCGGCGTCGGCCCGTTGGCCCGCCGCATTGATGGCCTGGCGGCCGGTGGATTCCAGTCCCACACAGTAAAGCGACACGCCGCGCCCCACCTGCAGACGCGAGCGCAAGCGGCGCTGATCCAGGCTTTCATCGGGCCGCGGCTCGCCTAAGCGATCCAAGCCATCGGAAAAGGCGCTGAGTGCGGCTTCCCAGGCCCGGGCCTGATCACCGCCGCGTTTGCCAAAGGTTTGGCGCAGATGGAACATGCCCTCAAACATCAGGGCCGCTGCATCCTTGCGTTCATCGGCAATGCAATACCGGCTATCTTCCGCGCCGTTCACCCGGCCGAAGAACACCCGCGCCAGGCAGGCCTGCCCGCGATACTTGCTCGCTTTGCTATCGTCTTCATTGATGGTGGCAGCCTCATCGGCTTTGGAGATGGCATAGCTGGAATCGCCGGGAGAGGTAGAGCTCCGGCGCGCGCGCCAATCCAATTCCTTCCTCACCTCGATCTGGCTGAGATAATAGAGCGCCTCGGCGCGATCCGAGGGGGAGCGGTTGAGCCGCTCCGCCAGCTTGAAATCCTGACCGGCACTGAGATAATTGCCGCGTTGTTCAAACAAGATGCGGCCACGGCGCAGATAGGCCTCTTTATAGTCAGGATCGGCGGAGATGGCGCTGTTGAGGCTGCGCAGAGCCGCTTCGATCTCGCCGCCGCGCTCTTGAATCAGCGCGATTTCCACGTGAATGCCGGCCTGGGCGGATGGGTTGCCTTGCTCCAGCGCCAGCGCTTGCTGGAAAATCGGTGCCGCCTCGGCGGAACGGGCCGGGCCAAAGGCGCGTGCCAGGGCCAGGAGATAGAGGGATTGGTTGGGGGCCATGCGCGAGGCTTCACGAAACAGCGGGATGGCTTCTGGCAGGCGATTGAGCGCTTGCAACGCGCAGGCGGCTCCGAAATTCGCGTCAGGCGAGCCCGGATCGCGGCCCAAAGCGGAGCGGAAGGCTTTCAGCGCCGAATCCAGCCAATCGCCTGCCGAGGGGTTGACGGCGCAATCGGCCAGGCTGCTGGCACTCGAATTTATCACCACCGGCCCAGACGGACCGGGCGCACTGAGGCGCGCCAACAGCAGGTTGGCCTGGCCCACCTGAATATAGCTTTGCGCCACAGCCGCAGCCGGGATGCTGCTGCGCGGCAGCTCCGCCACGGAGGTTGCGAGGCCGAAAGTGTTTATGGCCCGCAGTGTGGAATCGCGGGTGATCGGGCGCTCGGCCAAAGCAGCGGTGCCGATCTCACCGGCAAGACGCAGCAATTCTGCCCTGCCAGCGGCCAGCAGGATCGGGTCTTCTACCGCATCGAGATCGGCGCGGGAAAACACTTCGAGTCGCCGTAAAGCCGTTTGCTTGCCAGCCTCACCATCGCGATCGCGGACCAGTAAGGCGCTCTCGAACTGCGCCGCGACATTGGGCTTGCCCGGCCGTTATTGCAGCGCTTCGTTGAGCACGCGGTTGGCGTCTTCAAAGCGGTAAGGCTGAAAGCCGCCCAGCAGGCGATAGGATTGGGCGAGCGCCAAGCGCGCGTCATAAATGCGCTGTTCGCTACGGGAATTGGAAATGGATTTTTCCAAAGCGGTGGCGGCGGCCGTCAAGCTGCGC
>JAKFWI010000246.1 GCA_021731965.1 Hyphomonadaceae bacterium
CAAATTGCAGCAGATTAGGGATGATGACTCCGCGGCCTTTGCCTGCGCCAGTTGGCGCGATGGTCAAAAGGTGGCGATCCTCGCCATACAGGATCGGCGTTTCGGGGGCGTGCCTGGGCGCGGTGACCGCTGACGAAAAGCCCATGCGGCTGGTATCTTGCGGGGCAGCGTGCCAACCCAGCAAAAGATCCATGTGCCGCTTGGTCGCGCTCGCCTTTGCCGGCTTTTGCGGCGGGCGTCGCTTGCTCGGGGAACGCACCATGCCAGCCCTCCTAAAGAGCACGTTGCCGGATCATGATCACGGAAATCGTGATCAAAATTATACGCTTCTCGAAAAACAAGGAGGAAGATGCCCACCTCATCGAGCCGCCCACGCGCCAAGCGAACCATCGCTCAGCGCGAACGCGAAGTGGAGACTAGAGCAAGCCGCGCGTCAATTGTTGGGCAGTGCGGCGCCGAAGCCGCCGTCAGCGCGCCTCACTCTCACCGCACCCCATGCATGCCGCGCTTCAGCAAAGGCGACAAAGCCAGCACTGCGCCCCCGGCGATCAAGCCCCACCAGCCCACTTGCGAAAATACGTGCTGATACCGCTCCAGCTGGGCGGCGGGATCGAGCACTTGCCCGGCCACGGTTTCAGCGCCGGTCGTGGAGGCAATCTGCGCGGCCAGAATGTGTGCCAGCGAACTGGCCAGGAACCACACGCCCATCATGAGCCCGACCACTTTGGCGGCCGAAAGCTTGGTGATCATGGAGAGCCCGACCGGACTGAGGAAAAGCTCCCCCGTGGTGTGGAACAAATACAATAGAAGCAAGAAGATCAGCGGCACCCGGAAGGTGCCCGGATCGGCAAAGCGCACGCCCGCTACCAGCACGAAAAAGCCAAGGCCTACCAGCAGCAGCGCCAACCCAAACTTGACTGGGGTCGAGGGCTCCCAGCCCCGCTTGGCCAGGCTGATCCACAGCGCCGCCACGGGGGAGGCGAGTAGCACCACGAAGCCCGGGTTGAAGCTTTGCGTCATCGCCGCCGTGAATGCATAGGTTTGGCCGCCAAGGCCGGCCGCATAAGCTGCATAGCCGGTCGCCGCTGCCAACACGCCCATGAACACGACCGCGTAACCGACGATCACGATATCGATCTGCTTCCGGCTAAAGGCCCGCAAGGCCCAGCCGATCAACCCCAAGGCCGCCAGGCTGATCACGCCCAAGACCGCGGTGGTGACGAGGTGGCCAAGGCTGCCGGCATGCGCGATGGTGAGATCGCTGGAGCGCTCCGCGAACAAAGACAGGCTCGAGCCCGCCTGCTCAAACAGCGTCCAGAACACCACGCTGAACACGATCAGCAATAGTGCCACCAGCATCTTGGAGCGCTCGGGGCCCTTGAAGGCCAGGGCCACATAGCCAAACAAGCTGAAAAACAGCACCACGACCGTGAGCTGAAAGAGGCTTATATTGGCAATGGCACCCGGCAATGCCTCCAAAGACAAAAGATTCCCAATCGGTGAGATCATCACCGCGGTGTTTTGCACAAAAAACCACGCCGGAATGACCAGCAACATCGCCACGACCCAGAAAAGGCCTTCCATGGTGGTGGAAAGCGGCCGCGGCGGCTCGGCTTTGCCCTGCAAATCCTTCTGGCCCGCCAGATACTGCACCAGCCCCAGCAGCATGCCAAAGCCCGCCAGGCCAAAGCCCGCCCACCAGCCAACCGTCTGGCCCAGCCAGCCGCACAACAAGGTGGCAAACAGCGAGCCGAGATTGATGCCCATGTAAAATATGGTGAAGCCCACGTCTCGGCGCGGATCGCCTTGGGCATAAAGGGCCCCCACCGTGGTGGAGATATTGGCTTTCAAAAAGCCAACCCCGGTAAGGATCAAGGCCAGAGAAACAAACAGGAATTGTTCAAAGGGGATATGCCAGCCCCCCAATTGCACGCCCTGGGCGCGCTTGCTGAGCTGATATTCTGCGGTGGGAACGAACTTTGGCAGGCCGGCCCCATCAGCGATTTCCAGGCCTGCGGTGGTGAATTGGGCCGGTATTTTCCCCTGCGGCGTTTCCAAAAACAGCTGGCGCGCCGCGCCGCGGCCCTGCGCCACCACATCAAAGGTCTGCCCGGCGATGGAGACTTCCTGCACCGTGCCGCGTCCCTCAAAGGCCATGCCGAAATGCCCCAGCACCAGCAAAACGGCCCCGATGGTCACGGCCTTGCGTGCGCCCAAAAAGCGATCGGCCAAAAATCCGCCCAGCACGGGCATCAGATAAACCAAGGCGGCATAGGCTCCATAGGTGCCCTGCGCGCGCGAATCAGAGAACAAAAAGTGCTGGGTGAGGTAAATCACCAGCAAAGCACGCATGCCGTAAAAGGAAAACCTCTCCCACATTTCGGTGAAAAACAGCGTCACCAGGCCGCGCGGATGGCCCAAAACCGTCGGCTCATCGGCGGGCGCTGCGGCGCTCGGCATCATGGTTTGCGTCATGCGTTTCCCCCGGGGCCTGAGCCCAGCCATCGTGTTTGGCGCAGCTTGGCTGCTTATGTCCCGTCACACAATCAGCGATTTTCGGAGAATTCAAGCCGCCGCAGCTTTTGGGCTAGTACGCGCAATCGGTGAAGGCGCGGTCGATGTCGTGGGCCCAGGGCCCGTGCCAAAGATCCAGCAAGCCCTCGGCCGGCGTGCGGCCCGATTGGGCGATCTGCGCCAGCTCCGCTAGAAAGCCGGTTTCGTCGTCGCCCCCAGCGCTAAGCCGGGCCCGCTGCTTGAGGCCGCGCAAAGCGATATCCACCACATCGCGCGCCACCGCTCCAGCGGAACGACCCCGCACCGGCGCGCGAAGGCCCAGCGTGGGCACGGCGCGGCGCAGGGCTTCGCGATCCTCCTCGCTCCAATCCTTCACCAATTCGGCGGCCTCGGCCAAGGCGCTGTCACTGTACAACAGCCCGACCCAGAGCGCCGGCAAAGCACACAAGCGGCTCCAGGGGCCGGTATCGGCACCCCGCATTTCCAAATAGGTTTTTAGTCGCACTTCGGGAAACAGCGTGGTCAGGTGATCTTGCCAATCATCCAGGGTGGGCAATTCGCCCGGCAGCACCGCCAGCCGCCCCGCCAAGAAATCCCGGAAAAACAGGCCCGCGGCATCGATATAGCGCCCGTCGCGCTTGACGAAATACATCGGCGTGTCCAGCGCATAGCGCACATAGCGCTCAAAGCCGAAGCCGTCTTCGAAGGCGAACGGCAGCATGCCGGTGCGATCAGGATCGGTATCGGACCAGACATGCCCTCGATAGGAAAGAAATCCGTTCGGGCGCCCCTCCGCAAACGGTGAATTGGCAAACAACGCTGTGGCGATGGGCTGGAGCGCCAGCGACACACGCATTTTCAGGCGCATATCCGCCTCGGATTGGTAATCCAGATTGGTCTGCACCGTGCAGGATCGCAGCATCATTTGCAGGCCCAGCCGGCCTACACGCTGCATATAGGCCCGCATGATCTCATAGCGGCCCTTGGGCATGATCGGCGTTTCTTCCAGACGCCATTTGGGGGAAAACCCGAGGCTGAGAAAACCGATGCCCAACCCGCCTGCCACATCGCGCAGCTGCGAAAAATGCGTGCCCACTTCGGTGCAGGTCTCGTGAAGGGTCTCGAGGGGCGCGCCCGAAAGCTCAAATTGCCCCCCCGGCTCCAGTGTGATCGAGGCCCCGTTCTGCTTCAACGCGATGAGGTTGCCGCCTTCCTCGACCCGCTCCCAGCCATAGCCGCGCGCCAAGCCCTCGAGCAGTGCGCCGATCCCGGCTGCGCCCTCATAGGGTACGGGTCGGTGATTGGCGGTGTAAAAGCCAAACTTCTCGTGCTCGGTCCCGATGCGCCAAGCAGTGGGCGGCTTGCAGCCAGAGGCCAAATGCGCAACGAGCTGCGCTTCGTTCTCCAGCCGAGGCGTGTGCGCGTCAATTTGGGCCATGGGGCTGCTCCGCTTGGTTCTGCGCCGAACTACGACGGCGCGAGCCTTAGCCCGGATTATTCACGATAACCACTATCGGCATTGCGTTTTGCGCTACGGAACCGGCGCAAAAGCACCAAAAAGCAACCAAAAGCGCATGCGGCAACTCCTTTGAGCCGGCCGATGCAGCAATCCAGCCCATTCGCCTTCCGCAACGAGCCCGGTTATGGTGAACAATCCTGGCTAACCGTAGGGGGAGCCCCAATCGCCACAGAGCGCTTGCATCAGGCTTAAGCCCGCAATGGCCGCGGTTTCCGCGCGCAAAATGCGAGGCCCTAGCGAAATGGGCACCACAAAAGGCAAAGCGCGCAGCTCCGCGCGCTCTTGCGGTGTAAAGCCGCCTTCCGGCCCTATCAACAGGCCCCAAGCAGGCTGCGGCCCCAAGCTTTGCAGGGCACCCACCAGTGGCGGCGCGCGCCCGGCGGCGCCCCCCCAATCCGCGTGCGGGCAATCGCCCGCCTCATCGGCGAACAGCAGCCTCACCCCCCGCGGCCACGCGTGTAAAGCCTGGCTGAGGGTCAGGGCCTCCTGCACCGCCGGAATTTCCAAGCGCTCGCACTGCTCAGCGCTGGCTTGCGCGATCAGCCTCAGTCGGTCTGGGCGGATCCGCTCCGCGACACAGCGTTGGGTCAGCACCGGCTGCAGCGCTGCCACGCCCAATTCCGTCGCCTTCTCCACCAGCCAATCATTGGCCTGGCGCTTCAGCGGCGCAAACATCAACCGCAGATCCGGGACAGACGTTTGTGCCCGTGTCCGCGCGCCCAAAAGCGCCGCGCAGGCTTTGTTTGTCATCTCCAGGCAAGCAGCAAATTCGCCGTCGCATCCGTTGAACACCAGCACACGCTGCCCAGCCTTGCAGCGCAAGACATGCAGCAATTTGTGTGCTTGATCGGCGCTCAAAGCCACCGTCACCCCCGCTTCTAGGGGCCCTGGCACGAAAAGTCGCGGCGCTTGCATGGCGCTTGATGGCAGGCGCAGGCCAAGCTTGCAATTGCAGATCAACCTTGACGCCCAGGCGATGTTGGCCCCTATCGGGGCCATCTGAGGGGGAGAGCGATGGCTGCACCGCGCATTGAAGTGTTGACTGGGCCAGTCAGCGCCCTCTCACTTTTTGCGGAAACGCCGATCGCGCCCGCTGAGGCCGGCTCGCTACGCACGATTAACCGCATGCGTTTTCAAATAAAATCCGAGAGCGGCAAGGGCGAGGTCTTCACCTTTACCAATAGCAGTGTGTTCTGCCGCGAAGGGGATATCGTCTCGATCGTTCGGGCGCGTGCGCGCACGATGCCCGATTGGGCGGTGGTGGTCTTGCGTAACCATGCCACCGGACAAAGCGAAGAAAACTCCCTGGCCATGCGGCAGGCCTGCGCGCAAAAATGGCTGTCGGCACGGCTGCGTGCCATGATCACCGCGCTGGCCTTGGCCGTGGGCTATTGGATTTATCTGGCGCTCACGCCGCCCGAAGGGGCCAATCTGTTGTATGTGGCCTTGGTCCTGGCCGTCGGCTTTCCGTCGCTATGGACCCTGCTGGCCGTTACGGATGCGTATCGGCTGCCGCGCGGCGAGCGGCGCGAGATCGAGCGACTGCGCTTTGAAATCAAAGGCCGCTTGGTGCCACTGGACGCGCCGCCAATACCAAGCAAGACCCTTTAGCGCGGCTTTTTCACGATAGCCGCGTTAGATCGCATTCAGCCGCGCGTAAACTCCGGCCCGGCGCACCAAACTGTGGTGATCGCCCTCCTCGACAATGCGGCCATGGTCAAACACCAAAATCCGATCCGCTTCGCGCACGGTAGAGAGCCGATGGGCGATAATGATGGTGGTGCGGCCGGCTTTCAGCTCCCGCATCGCGTCCTGCACCTCCTGCTCGGTCTCGGTATCGAGCGAGGAGGTCGCCTCGTCCAGGATCAGGATGCGCGTATCGGCCAAAAATGCGCGCGCCAATGCAACGCGTTGGCGCTCCCCGCCCGACAGCTTCACGCCCCGCTCCCCGACTTCCGTGGAATAGCCGTTGGGCAGCCGCTGGATGAAAGCGTGCGCCCGCGCGCGCAAGGCCGCCAGCTCCACCTCGGCAGGGGAGGCCCCGGGGCGGGCGTAAGCGATGTTTTCAAACAGTGAGCGGTGAAACAGCGCGGGATCCTGCGGCACCAAGGCCATGGCGGCCCGCAGGCTGGCCTGGCCCACTGCGCGCACATCTTGCCCATCAACCCAGATGGCCCCGGCTTGGGGATCATATAATCGCTGCACCAGCTTGACGAAGGTGGATTTCCCCGAGCCGGTCGCCCCGACCAATGCCACGGTTTCGCCGGGGCGAATGATCACCGAGAAATCGTCAAACAGCGGCTGCGGCTGGCCGCGATAGCAAAAGCGCACGCCGTCAAAGCGCACTTCGCCTGGCCCTGGCGCAAAAGGGAGCGCATCGGGTGCATCGAGCACTTCGGGGATTTGGCTGCGATAGGCCACCACGTCTTGGATATCGGCCAGGCCCTTTTGCAGGGTTTGGACGTTCTCACCGAAAGAGCGCAGATAGCCTGACACCAAAAAGAAAGCCGTGATGGCGAAGGTGGCGTCCCCCGCGCTGGCGCGCCCGCTGAGCCATTGCTGCACCACCATGCCCACCAGGCCAGCCTGCAAGACAAACAACAGCATGTTGTAGACAAACCAGGCATTGGTGCCGCGTTGCCACAGCCGCTCCGACTTTACGCGCCAGTCTTCCATGATGGCATCAAAGCGGGCTTCTTCGCGCGTTTCCGCGCCAAAACCGCGCACCGTGGCGTTCGCGCCAATGACATCGGCCAGCGATGCCCCGATGCGGGTATCGGCCGCGTTCGCGGCGGCGTAATCCGCCGCCAGATAATACCGCGATACATAAAGCGAAAAGCCGATGAACAGCACAATGGTGGCGCCCACAAACGCGCCAATCAGCGGCCATTGCAACGCGGTGA
>JAKFWI010000190.1 GCA_021731965.1 Hyphomonadaceae bacterium
GGGCTGGCCTTGCGCACGCGCTTTCCTAAGCTCGACATCGTGGCGGTTGAGCCAATGGGACATGGGGATATCGGCCGATCTTTGGCCTTGGGCGAACGGGTGAGCAACGCGCCGGGCGTGCGCTCGTTCTGCGATGCCTTGTTGGTTGATAAAATGGGGCAATTGCCCTTCGCCATGCTCAGCGCGCTCAGCGCGCGGGGCGTGACCATGGATGACGCCAGCGTCCGCCGGGCCATGTTGATCGCGGCGATGGAGCTGAAACTGGTGCTGGAGCCGAGCGGCGCCATCGCACTCGCGGCCGCTTTGCAGGGCCTCGATGGCCGCTGCGCTTTGGTGGTGGCGAGCGGCGGTAACGTGGATCCGGCCGCGTATCTCGAGGCGCTCAGCGCCGCTGCATCAGCCTGAGCCGCCGCGGCGCAAATCCTTGCTGAGGCGCAAGGGTGTGGGGTTTTGCGACAACTTGTTGCGATAGATCTGCGTATTTTCCATGACCCGCTGCACATAATTGCGGGTTTCTTCAAACGGGATCAATTCCACCCAATCGATCGGATCGATGCTGCCGGTGCGCGGATCGCCCCAGTCGCTCAGCCATTGGGACACCCTAGAGGGGCCAGCGTTATACGCGGCCAGCGCCAGAATGTAGGAGCCACCGAATTCCTCGATGCGTGATTGCAGATAAATACTTCCCAAAGTCAGATTGGTATCGCGATCAAACAAATGGGCGGTGGAATAGGGCACGCCATTGCGGCGCGCCACGGCTGCCGCGGTGCTGGGCAGCAATTGCATGAGGCCGCGGGCCCCGGCGCTGCTGCGCGCCTGCGCATCAAATTCGGTTTCCTGGCGAATAACCCCGTGGATCAAAGCCGGTTCGGCCCGGCCATAGCCCTGCGCGCTTTGCGGCACGGTGATGATGGGGTAAGCGGCTTCGGGGGCCAAAATACCGCGCGCGAGGCCCGCTTTGGCGCTGCGCACTGAGGATTTGATAAAGCCCTGCTCACGCGCCAAACTGCTCAATTGCTCATACTCGAAGGGGGTGGCCAATTGATCATCGAGGCCAAACGCAATGGCCTCGAAATCATCTTGATCCCCGACCCGGGCGATCAACCGCAGGGCCTGGACTTGCTCGCGGGCCTCGAAGCTGTCGATTTCGGTTTGCGAGGGCGCGCCTAGGGGGCCGAACGCCAATTGGGCGTTTGGATCCTGAATCTCGAGGGCCAATTGCCCGTAATAGGTGAAGGGAAAGCCGGCTGCTTCTTGAAAGAAGGCGGCCGCGCCGGGCGCATCGCCTTGAGACTGCGCCACCCGCCCGAGCCAATAGGCGGCGCGCGCCACGCTGACCGGTGTGGAGACATTCTCACGAAGGCGCGTGAAATGGCGCTTGGCCGTTTCCGGCTCCTTCAAAAAGCGATGAGCAATAAAGCCCGCCAGCCATTCGCTCTCGGCAAAAGCCGTGCTGCGGCTTAGCTGATGCAGTGCCGCGAGCCGATAGGCGGTGCGCGGCTGGCCTGAGCGCAGAGCCCGCAGCACATAGAGCCGCCGCTCCTCGTTGAGCGGTTCTTGCGCCACGACTGTAGCTTGAGCGGGATCCACGCGGGCAATGATGTTCAGCGCATCGTCGGGGCGCCCGGTGCGCCGCACATACCGCGCGCGATCATAGAGTAAGCCAGGATCATCCGCGCGGACATCGCCGGCGGCATCCACCAAAGCCTGCAGCCCGCGCGATCGCTGGGTCTGCAAGGCGATGCGCGCCTGCACGATCGCACGATCGGCACGGGTCAACTTAGGGAGCAAAGAGGCAGCCAGGCCGCGATCATCGCGCCACAACGCATTATTGGCCCGCGCTGCGTAATCACTGGCGGTAAAGCTTTCGCCAAAGGCATCGGCGGCGATATCGGCGGCTCTGGGGGTCAGCGCCGCACCGCGCCAGGCTTCGCGTGCGATGGCATTGGCTTCGGTGCGCTGCCCCGTGCGGGCCAAGGCCTGCGCCAATGCGATACGTCCATCGCCGCTTACCGGCCCATTGTTTTGGCGCAAAAACGCGATGCGTCGCTGTGGATCAAACCCCGAGTCGAAGATCAGTTGCTCGGCCTTGCGCCGCATGACCCCTTCTTTGGACCAGCCCGGCAATTGGCGCAGCGCACCTTCCACTTCCTCGAACAAGCTCGGTGCGGCCAGATCGGAAGCATAGCGCCAAAGCAATATCTTGCGCACCAGCGGGTCACCGGCCGCGCCTCGGGCATTGCGCACGCTGTCCCAGTCCCCGCGCGAGGCGGCGCTCAATCCATCCTGGAGCTGGGCCAGGTCCTGCGCGGAAATCGCGCGCTGGGGCACGGCTGACGTGGTAAGCACCGCGATGCCAGCGTCGGCGGGGCCTTGGGCGGCCCGGGTGCTGCTCAACAAGGCGAAGGACAGCGCCCCGAGAGCCGCAAGGCTGATGGAGATGGGCGCAGCGAGGCGTTTGATCGTCGCAGACCGTGTCATCGCGTCTTCCCTCGCTTGCCAAGCTTCGTGCGCCGGCTCACATAGCCCATGGCGGTCAAACCCCACTGGTGTTTGTAACGATAGAATCGAGTCGCGTCAGCCTCATGTTGATGGGAAGCCTTACCGCGCTGATCACACCGTTTCGAGATGGTATGATCGATGAAATAGCCTTTCGGCGCATTATCGAATGGCAGCTGCAGAGTGGTGTTCACGGATTGGTGGCCTGCGGCACCACAGGAGAATCCGCGACGCTTAGCGCGCAGGAGCGCGAAACGATCATCGAGATGTGCGTGCAAACGGTGGCTGGGCGGGTGCCGGTGGTGGCCGGCGCGGGCTCCAGCAGCACGGCGGTGGCGATAGAGCAGGTGCGCCATGCCAAGCGGATCGGGGCGGATGCGGCTTTGGTGGTGACACCCTATTACAACCGGCCCGATCAAGAGGGCTTGTTCGCCCATTACGCGGCTATCAACGACGCAGTGCAGCTGCCGATCATCCTCTACAACGTGCCCAAACGCACTGGAATTGACCTTTCGGTGGAAACCACCGCGCGGCTCAGCCCGCTGCCCAATATCGTTGGCTTGAAGGATGCGACTGGCGATCTGGCGCGTGTGGCCTTGCTGCGTGCAGCCTGCGGCGCGGATTTCGTCTTGCTCTCGGGCGATGATCCATCCCAGCTTGGTTTTTTGGCGCAAGGCGGGCAGGGCTGCATCTCCGTGACGGCCAATGTCGCACCGCGCACCTGCGCACAGCTGCAAAGCGCCGCTTTGGCCGGGGATTTCGCTGCCGCGCGTGCGCTGGATTTGCGCCTTGCCCCCTTGCACCAGGCGCTGTTTGCCAGCCCCAGCCCGGGCCCCGCCAAATTCGCCTGCGCGGAGCTTGGCCTATGCAGCCCGGAGGTGCGTCTGCCGTTGCAAACGCCAAACCCCGCCGTGCAGGCGCAAATCCTGGCCGCCATGCGCGCGGCGGGGCTGATTGCAGCCTGATGGCCATCACCAAGCTCATCGCCGAGAACCGCCGGGCCCGTTTCGATTATTTGATCGAACAGACCTTTGAGGCGGGCATCGCGCTGGAGGGCAGCGAGGTGAAATCCCTGCGGGCCGGCAAAGCCAATATCGCCGAGAGCTATGCCAGCCCCGAGCGCGGAGAGCTATTTTTGGTCAACAGCTATATCCAAGAATACGCGCCTTCGGCCCAGTTTGGCCATGCGCCGCGGCGCCCGCGTAAACTGCTGGTGCGCCAACGGGAATTGTACAAGCTGATGGGGGCCGTAGAGCGCGAGGGGCGCACTTTGGTGCCGCTGAAGCTCTATTTCAACGAGCGGGGCCTCGCCAAGCTCGAAATCGCTTTGGCCAAGGGCAAGAAAGCCGCCGATAAGCGCGATGCGCAAAAGGCCCAGGATTGGAAGCGCCAGCAGGCGCGCCTGCTGCGCGATCGCGGCTAAATTTGTGCCTGAGCCCAGGCGCGCGCCAACACCGCGCGGAACATGTCGCGCGTCAGCCGGCGCGTCTGGGTATTGTAACGCGAGCAATGATAGCTGGAAAACAATTCAAACCCGTTGGGCAGCTTGTGCATGGCCGCGTGGGCGAAGGGATAGGCACCAAGGCGCAGGCCTTGGCTGCGCAGCACGGCCTCATGGGCAATCGCGCCGAGCGCCAAAATGGCCCGCAGATGCGGCAGGGCCTTGATGCGCGCGGCCAAAAATGGCCGGCAATTGGCGGCCTCCTGGGGGCTTGGCTTGTTGGCGGGCGGGGCGCAGCGCACCGCATTGGTGATCATCGCGCCGTGCAGGGTCAATCCATCTTCCGCGGTGGCACCGTATTGGCCCTTGGCAATCCCCAGTTCCAGCAGGCTGGCATAAAGCAGATCGCCGGCGAAATCCCCGGTGAAGGGCCGCCCGGTGCGGTTGGCACCACCGCGGCCAGGTGCCAGCCCGACGATCAACAGCCGCGCCGCCTCATCCCCAAAGGAAGCCACCGCCCCATTGTGCCAGCCCGGCTTCTCTATCGCATTGGCCGCACGATAGGCGACCAAGCGCGGGCAAAGCGGGCATTGTGCTGGTGCTTCGGGGGGGAGGGCGTCTATGGAGGCAGGCATTGTCATGGCTGAGGCTTAGCCAGAAATGCTGCGGCGCGTTACAGCAATTTTGAACGGAGGCAGGCGTGCGTTTGCGGATCGGGCCCATGCCGAGCCGGCCGGCGGGCGATTGGTTCGTTCTTGGCCTCGGCAGCAATCTGCCCCATGCGGGCCGCTCTGGAATGGCTTTGCTTCGCGCCGCGCTGGAGGCATTGGCGGGGCGCGGCTTTTGCCCAATTGCGCGCTCCAGCTTTTGGGAGAGCGCGGCCTGGCCCGATCCGGCCTTGCCGGCTTATGTCAATGCGGTGGCCTTGGCTGAGGCCGGGGGCCAGCCGCCTTTGGGGGTTTTGCAGGCTTTGCTGGAAATCGAGGCGGATTTTGGCCGCCAGCGCGGCCCCAGTCTTCATCCGAATTCTCATGAACGATGGGCGGCACGCACGCTCGATCTCGATCTCCTCGATTTCGGCGGCGAAATCATGGACATGGAGGGGTTGATCTTGCCCCACCCGCGCATGAGCCAGCGCAATTTCGTGCTGGCCCCCTTGGCCCAGCTGGCCCCCTGGTGGCGCCATCCCGTTTCGGGGCGCAGTGCGGCCGATTTGCTGCGCACGGCCTTGCCTGGCGCGCTCAGGCAGTTGCCTGAGGAGAGCGGGCAGGCTAAGATGGCGGATTAATCCATAAGGAACTTCTCTTGGCTCGCGTCACCGTTGAAGATTGCGTCACGAAAATCCCCAATCGCTTTTCGCTGGTCTTGCTGGCGGCGCATCGCGCGCGCGCCATCGCCGCCGGGGCCGCCCCGATGATCGATCGCGATCGCGATAAGGATCCGGTCGTATCTTTGCGGGAGATCGCGGAAGAGGCGGTGTCGATCGAGGGTTTGGTCGATGGCCTCGTTACGCTATACCAAGAAGTGCGGCCCGCCGCCCGCGCCGAGGATGAGGAAGATCGCCTGGCCTTGGCCGCGCCGGTGCGCACCAGCGAAGAAGAAGTGCTCCGCGCGCTGCAAGCCGAGCAAGAGGCGCAGCGCGAAGAGAGGCTTTAATGCTGCCATCGCGCCAGGAGAGCGGCCAACCCGCCGTTTCCGGCGCGCCCGCGGGCGCTCCTGCGCCGCCGCGCGGGCGGTTTTTGCGGCAGTATGAATTGCTGGAACGCGTGCGCGCCTATGATCCGGCCGTCAACGAATCGCTGATCAACCGCGCTTATGTGTTCGCCACGCAAAAGCATGGTGGCCAGGTCAGGCTATCGGGGGATCCGTATTTCGCCCACCCGATCGAGGTGGCGGGGATATTGACGGAATACCGCCTGGACGCCGCCACCATCGTGGCCGGCCTGTTGCATGACACCCTGGAGGATACCCAAGCCACGCGCGTGGAAATCGCTCGCCTGTTCAGCGAGGATGTGGCGCAATTGGTGGAGGGGGTCACCAAATTATCGCTGCTGGAATTGCAGCCCAATCAGAACAAGCAAGCGGCCAATCTGCAAAAATTCGTGCTGGCCATGGCGCGCGATGTACGGGTGCTGCTGGTCAAACTGGCTGACCGCCTGCATAACATGCGCACCATCTCTTTCCACCCCAGCGTGGAAAAGCGCCAGCGCATTGCCCTGGAAACCCTGGAAATTTATGCGCCGTTGGCCCGCCGTATCGGCATGGACCGGATGGCGCGTGAGCTGGA
This sequence comes from Hyphomonadaceae bacterium, assembly GCA_021731965.1. GTDB lineage: Bacteria > Pseudomonadota > Alphaproteobacteria > Caulobacterales > Aquidulcibacteraceae. The sequence continues at coordinate 6,228 of JAKFWI010000190.1, forward strand.
AGAGACGGGCTTTGCGGTGTGCTTTCCGGATGCGCATGCCGCGATCACCGCGCGCCTGGAGGCGCTGCGCAGCGCCAAAAGCGCCAATGTGGCCATCATTTCGCAAACGATTTTTGATCGCCTGGCCCAAGCGCAGCTCGATGCGCGCGTGTTCGGGCGCGAGAAACTGCCCTATTCCATCTGGAAAAAGCTGCAGCGCAAATCGGTGCAATTTGCGGATCTGGCGGATGTCTATGCCTTCCGGGTGATCGCCAGCGGCGTGGAGGATTGTTATCGCGCTTTGGGCCTGATCCACCAAACTTGGCGCTGTGTGCCCGATGCCTTTGAGGATTCCATCTCCAATCCCAAACAGAACGGTTATCGCTCCATCCACACCACGGTGATCGGGCCGGGCAATGTGCGCGTGGAGATCCAGATCCGCACCGAGGAGATGGATGCCATCGCAGAAGTCGGCGTCGCGGCGCATTGGCGCTACAAAAATGAAGCCTATGGCTTCGATCCCGATCAGGCGCGCTCTAGCGGGCTGGATGCGCGCGAAGCGGTGCGGGCCTTGCTGGAAATCGCCCAGCATGGCGGTGAGCCGGAAGAATTCCTCGAGCACACCAAGCTGGAGATGTATCAGGATAACGTGTTCGCCTTCACCCCCAAGGGGCGGCTGATTGCTCTGCCGCAGGGGGCTACCTCGCTCGATTTTGCCTATGCCGTGCA
>JAKFWI010000137.1 GCA_021731965.1 Hyphomonadaceae bacterium
ACCCGCGCCGCCGCCGACACCGACTTCCTTTGACGCTTGCATGGCCTCGCCGAATGCGCACAATGTGCGCGAATATGGCGCGTTCGTTTCCGGTGATAGCAGCCCGACGATTGCTTCGGCCAATCAGCGCACGATCAACACGGCGATCGATACGCTAGGCGCGGGCGGGGGCGGCACGATCTGCCTGCCGGTGGGCCGCTTTCACATCGCCTTTGCCACCGGCTTTTCCGGCATCGCAGCCAGTAACAGCCTGGCGATCTATATCAATCGCAGCAATATCACCCTGTGGGGGGCGGGAATTGGGCAAACGGCTTTGCTGACGCCGCCGGAATATCGGCTGGTCAATGGCGCTGTGGAGCGCGGCACCGGGATTTGGATTTCCGCGCCGAATAACGCCACGCTGACCAATGGGCTGGCCACGAGAAACATCACGTTGCGCGATTTCGAGTTGGATGGCCAAACCGGCTGGACCGGGCGCTATGGCTTCCCGGCCAGCCCGATCGATGGCGATGGCTGGGACATCACCCACAAGGGCATCATCCTCTCGCAGGGGCGACATGTGGATAATGTCGTGCTGCAGGATTTCTACATCCATCGCTACAAAGGCGAGGTCATTTATGCAGGTGGCGAACGGATGCAGCGCATTCGCCTGACGCGGGTGAAATCGGAGGATACCAACGCCTCCACTTATAATCTCACCGGTGTCGCCATCGTGGAGGATTCAGAGTTCGGCCTCAGCCGCTTCTGGATCGAGATTGGCACGGCATTTTCGGGAAAATCCGGGTATTTCCGCAATAATTATTTCCATGACGCCCGAAGCGGCACGGGTATCGCCCTCGCCCAAGGGGATGGGCTGCCCCAGCCCTATACCTTCGTGAACAATCGCTTTGAGAATTGCGTGGGTGTGCTGGGCGTTTATGGCGGTGTGGGCGGGCCGATTATGGTTTCCGATAATACGGTCACCAATTGCACCGGGAGATTTTTTGAAGGGGGTGCTGCGCCCAATACCGTGGTTGCCGGCTTGAACCTCAATCAGAATATAATGGTGGAGCGCAACACTTTAACCAATGTCGGCACATTTGCTCAATTGGGGGGCCGCCTAACCAACGTGACCTTCAGCAATAATAATTTCACCGGGCGCGGCAATGTGGGTGGCAATGGCACGGTGATCATTGGCTCTGGTGGAACGATCAACAACATCAACTTCTTTGACAACAGGCTCAATAATGCGCTGGCACCAGTTGCTAGTGGCGGTTTCTTTGGCTTCCATCCGTTTTTTGCGGGCAATACCTACACCCATATCAATACCCAAACGACTGGCCGCACGCTGGTGCCGCGCTCGGAATTCATGGAGGTCAATCTGGGCTCTTCAGCCATTGCGGTGCTCGCCACGGCACAATATGTCGATGGGCAGATCCTCACGGTTTCCGGCGGCACATTGGCGCGGCAGGTAAATTTCGTGGCCGGCACTGGGAATGGGTATTCGGTTCCGGTCACCCGCGTGATGGATGGGGCCCACACCTTGGTGTTGCGCTTTGATGGCGCCGCTGCAATCTGGCGCGAAGTGTCTTATCAATAGCTTGCAATTGGGTCAGCGCGGCACATCGCGGCGTTGACCCATCTTGGCTTGGCGAAGGGGCCGGGGCGTGCGACATCGCCCCATGACCAATCCCCAAACCGATCGGCCCAGTTATGGCAGCGCGCATGCGGCCAATGTGGGCAATGCCGGGATGAAACGCCCGCGCGGGCGCGAGATTCGCCCGCTGGCCAGCCTTTTGCCTTATGTGCTGCGCCGGCGCATGGATCTGGCCCTGGCGGGTGTGTTTCTCCTGCTGGCAGCCGCCGCCAATTTGGCCGTGCCGGTGGCGTTTCGCGGCGTGATCGATCATGGCTTTGCCGCCGGGGCCGAAGCGGCGGTGGACCGCGCCTTTCTGGGCCTGGCGGGTGTCGCTTTGCTGATGGCGGTGTTTTCCGCTTCGCGCTTTTACTTTGTGAGCAAAATCGGTGAGCGCATCGTCGCCGATTTGCGCGGCGATGTGTATACGCATCTGCTTTCGCGGCCGCCCGGCTATCAAGAATTTCTAGAGGCTTGGCGCGATCCAAAACACGAAGATCACAAGGCAAACCGCACTTGGGCCGGACGCAGCTTCGACCCTGAAGCTTTCGACATCGAGAAAATCCAAAAGGCCATCCGCATCGCGCTTCGGCGCTGCAAAGGCGGCTACCGCTTCAGGCTGGAACCGTGACAGAAAAACCGGTCACGCCAATTGTCGCTGACCGGATGTGAAAATTGTCGTTCCGCACGCTGCAGATGGTATAACCGCCAAGGGGCGGGAGGTGGACTGCGAAAATCGCGCAACGCTCAATGTGCGCGCAGTTGGTGCCGGGCTGGGGTAAAGCATTTTCAACGAAATTCGAGCCGAATTTCGTTGAAAATGTTCAGATTCAATTATCTAAACCGCATTCGAACGAAAGACCGGGCTCCGCTTTTTGTCGAACGCGCTCTTGGGGGGATGCTGTTGCGCTTGATCCGACGGTTTCAGCAAGCATCCGAACCGAAACGCCTCGAAACACATCGCCACGCGCCGAAACAGGCTTTCAGCTCGCTCACCCAGCTCCGAACCAAACCTCAATTCGGTGGTAGCTATGTGGTAGCTCGTTGGGTTTTTGCTGTTGGCAGGAGCGCTAAGTCGGTCCTAAGTCCTTGATTTTATGGCGCACCCGACACGATTCGAACGTGTGACCTCTGCCTTCGGAGGGCAGCGCTCTATCCAGCTGAGCTACGGGTGCAATACGGGGATCAACCAATCCCGACATTGCCTTGCATCTTTCTGGGCGGAGATCAACCCAAGCCAAGCGGCGTGCGCCCGCGCAGCACGCGGATACCAGGCCGGTTTGCTGCACGCGCATTGGCAACAAAAGCGTCCTTGCGGTTTTGTGCCAGAAAATGCGCTAAGGTAGAGCGTTAGACCGCTTACGCTCGATCCACATTGTCCGCCAAAGCATGCAACCAAGCAGGAGGTTAGATGGTACGGCCACGCAGACTGAAGCGCGTTTGGGGGGCGGCCTTGGCGGCGCTGTGGTTTGCTGGCTGCGCCGAGCCCGCACCGGCGCAGCGTGCGCAGGGCCCGGCTTTGTGGCTGATCGCGGACAGCGACACGCGCATCTGGCTGTTTGGCACGGTACACATCCTTGCCAAAGGCGTGGATTGGCAGCGCCCGCAGATCGAGGTGGCCTTGGCGGCCTCGCGCGTGATCTATCTGGAAACGCCGATCGACGAGGCCGGCAGCGCGGCGATCACCAAGGAAGTGGTGCGCCTGGGCGGTCTGCCTGCCGGAATCACTCTCGACAGCTTGCTGACCCCGCCGCAACGCCAAGCTTTGGCGGCGACGGCGCGCATGGTGGGGCTCGATCCTGCGGCGCTGCAAAGGTTGCGTCCCTGGTTGGCGGCGCTGCAGATTTCGCTGGCGGCGGCCGCAGCCCAGGGGCAGGACGCGCAAGCGGGGGTCGAGCAGACGCTGCTGGCGCACGCCAGGGCGCATGGCCAGGAGCTGCGCTATTTTGAAACGGCGCTGGAGCAGGTGAGCATTTTTGCCGATCTTCCCCAGGCTGCAGAGCTGCGCTTTCTGGTGGTCACGCTTGAGCAGGCCAAGGATGGCCAGGATTTGCTCAACACCATGGATCAGTTATGGCTGAAAGGTGATGTGCAAGGCCTGGGCGAAGTGCTGGAACGGGATTTTGACAGCGCCGGCCCGGAGGTGCGCGCGGCCTTGATCGATGCGCGCAACGCCCGCTGGGCCGTAAGCATCGCCGCTTTGCTGGACCAGCCGGGCGAGGTGTTCGTGGCGGTGGGCGCGGGCCATTTGACCGGGCGCGGCAATGTCATTGCCCTGCTGGAGGCACAGGGCCACAAGGTGGAGCGGCGCTGATCGGCCCTCAAGCCGGGAGCGGCAAATGCCCGGTTTTCACATAGATCAGCGCCCCTTGTGGCCCGGTGAAGGGCGTGTGCGCGGAAAGATGCGGGCTGCGCAGCCAGGTGCCGGCGGGATAGGCGCCGCGCTCATCCTCAAAAAGCCCTTCAAGGACGAGGATTTCCTCGCCGCCCCAATGCCTATGCGGGGTGAAGCGCGTGTTCGGGGCCCAGCGCACCAGCGCCACCTTCTCGGAGCCAAAGCTGTGCAGCGGCATGACGTGAAGCCCCTCCACCAGGCCGGGCAGCCAGGGTGCGCTCATGGTATCGATCACCACGCGCTGCCCATCCTCCGCGGCGAATTGGTGCAGCTTGACGAACAAAATGGCCCCCTCCGGCCCGGCAGAGGGCGCGTGAGAGCTGCCAATCGGATTGCGCACATAGCTGCCCGGCCCGTAACTGCCATCAGCATCCAGAAACAGCCCCTCCAGCACGAAGAATTCTTCGCCGCCCCCATGGGTGTGGGCCGGAAAGCTGGAATGGGGCGCGTAGCGGACGATGGTGGTGGCCCGCGCCACTTCCTCGCCGATGCGATCGAGCATGTAACGCTCAACCCCGGCTGTGGGGGAGGGCCGCCATAATTCGTCCCCCGGCCGCACGACCTCAAACTGACGGAAATCTGCGCGTAAATGCATGATCGCTTCGCCTATGCGCCGTCAAAATCCACCTGCATGGGCCCGATCTGGCGAATGGCCGCGGGTGCCAAAGTGGGGGCAGGGCCCGCCATGTGTGTGCGCGGAGCCAAGCGGGCGATGACCGTCAGGGTCTCCTCCAGCTCCGCGCGGGCCAAGGCCTCCCCCAAACAGCGGTGCGCACCGGCCCCAAATCCCAAATTCCAGCGCGGGTGATCGGTGCGGAAAATGTTGAAGCTATCAGGATCGGCGTAGACCTCCGGATCGCGCTGGCACGACAAGACGGAAATCGCCACGATCGCGCCCGCCGGCACCAAATACCCATCGATATCGAGTTCGCGCAGCGCCACGCGCGGGATCATGGAAACAATGGGTTCGTAGCGCAGGCCTTCCTCGACCACGGCTTTTTTCAAGCCATCGGGATCGGCGCAAAACGCCGCCCATTGCGCCGGATGGGCCAACAAATGCGCCAGGATCACGCACAGCGAGCCGCGTGTCGTGTCCGAGCCGGCCAGGATCAGCCCCACCACTTGCGTGCGAATTTCCGCCTCAGAGAGATTGCCGGCTTCGGCCACGGCATGGACATAATCGGTGAGAAAATCGCCGCGCGGGCTCTGCCGGCGCTGCGCCAAGAGATCATCCACATACGCATTGAAAGCCGTGAGGCTGGCCTCGATGCGCTCTCGCTGCTCCAGATCGATAAAGCCCAGCGCCGCGGCCGAATCCTCGATCCAGCGCATGAAGATCGGCAGATCACTGGCGGGGATGCCCAAGATATTGGCGATCAAGCGCGCGGGGATTTGCGCCGCGATCTCTTTGACAAAATCGATCGGGCCGGCGTCTAAATGCTGGAGCACCAATTCTTCGGCCAAGGCGGAGGCCTTGGGGCGCATGGCGTCCATCAGTTTGAAGGCGAAGGCGCGCGCGACGGGTTGGCGACGGCGCAGATGCGTCTCGCCATTGGCCATGAGCATGGCCGTGTCGATGAAATCGAAAATGGGCCCCGAAGAAATGCCCTGCATCAATTTGGTTTCGGTCTCCATTTGGCGCGTCGCATCGCTGAACAGGAGCTCGGTGTGGCGCCGTCGCAGCGCTATCAGCGGCCCCATGGGCGAGCGCACCAAAGGTGCAAGCCCACGCAAATGCTTGAGATAGCCGTGCACATCCATGCCCGTGACCGCATCCACCGAGATCATCGGCAGGGAATCGAGGGAGAATTGGCTCATGGCAGGGGGCCCTGTCGGTTCGCTACGCGGGGGTAAAGCAGCGCGCCCCATAGCAGACAATGCCCCGCCCAAGCTAGCGCATTGGCCAACTGCCCGTGCTGATCTAGCGCGAAGCGCAGATAATAGGCCGGTGCCGCCAGGGCCAGGGCGCAGGCCCATTCGGTGCGGCGGGCCAACACCGCCAAAGGCAGGGTCACGGCCAAATACCAAGGAAATTGGGTTGGGCTGATCAGTAAGATCAGCGCGCACAGGGTGAATACGCGGCTGAGGAGATCGCTTGGCGTGAGGCCCTTGGCGCGCAGCGCGAAAGCGAGCGACGCGCCCAGTGCGGCCAAGCCAAGCAGGCCGCGCGCGAGCCGGCTTGGATCAATGCTCTGCAATAGGCCGGTGGCGCGCAGGATCTCCTCGACCGCGGCAAAATACAAGGGATGCCAGGCGCTGTTGCGCACCCATCCCTCGGCGAAGGCGGTCAAGCCTGCATGGCGATCCAGCCCGGCCAGCAGCAAAGGCGCGATGCTCAACGCGGCGATCACGCCCGCGGCCCCCGCCGAGAGCAAAGCCGCACGCCAGCGACCCTCAGTGCCATAGCGCGCCAACAAAGGCCAAAGCAGGATGGGCCAAAGCTTGATCCCCGCCGCCAGGCCCAGGCAAATGCCCATCACGCCAGGGCGCTTGTGTAACGCTGCCCATACGCCGCCAACGAGCAGCGGGCCAAGCAAAGCATCCACATGGGCGGAATTGATGAATTCCTTGGCGATAACGGGATTGAGCCAATAGAGGCCAACCCAGATGGCGCTGAGGCGCAGGTGACTGAGCACGCGCAGCAGCAGGATCAGGCACGCGACATCCCCGCCCAACAACACCATGCGCAGCCCGAAAAGATCACCCCCGCTTAGCGCGTGCCCCACAGCAAAGGCCAATTGCGCAACGCCCGGATAGATGGTGCGGTAATAAGGATAACTGACGTGGGCGAGCAGATCGCCATCGGCGCGCGCCAGCGCCGCCCAGCGCGGGTGCTCCAACAAAAAGGCGCTGTCCTGCA
>JAKFWI010000014.1 GCA_021731965.1 Hyphomonadaceae bacterium
AAATTTGCGGGAAAGTCGCGCGGCCGCCCGCGCGCGCCACCATTTCCGCCTTAAGCTTCGGATCAAAAGCAGCGGAGATATCCTGCACGTCTGCGCGCTTGCTTTCCAGCAGGCTCAATGCCCGCGCGCAATAGGGACAACCCGGTTTGGTATACATCACGACTTTCGCCACGTATCACTCCTTACGCGATTGGGCTTAGCGAATTGGGTCTCACTACCCTGGCCAAAGTGATCACATCCACGCGCGCCGCGCCAGCCCGCAGCAGCGCACGCGCGCAAGCTTGAACGGTGGCCCCGGTGGTGAACACATCATCGATCACCGTAACCGCGCGGCCTTTGATGCGCGCGCTAGCGCCCGTGCCTACCACAAACGCCCCAGCAACATTGCGTCGGCGCAGCGCGGCGCTGAGCCCCTCCTGGGATTTGCGGCGCCGGCGCCGCTCCAACGCAAAGAGATCACAGGGTTTTTGGGCCTGGGCGGCCAGCGCCTGCGCCAGCCAGGCGGCTTGATTAAAGCGGCGCTGGGCCAGCTTGCTCCAGTGCAGCGGCGTCGGCACCAGCACATCGGTTTCGCGCAAAACCTCCGCGCCCGCGCGCGCCATCCAGGCAGCGAAGGCCTTCAGGCCGTCTCGTCGCCCGGCCCGTTTGAGATCCAACACCAAAGTGCGACTGAGATCGTCATAGAGCAGCGCGGCGCGCGCCCGGCTAAAATCCGGCGCCTCGGCCAGGCAAGTCGGGCAGCGCGCGCCTTCTGCCTCCGGCGTTTCGAAGGGCAGGCCGCAGCAAAAGCACCGCGGCGCATCGAGAAAGCGCAGGCGCGCCCACAGCGGGCCCTCGATCACCCCAGGGCGATCAACCAAAGCGGATGACAGCAAAGAGCGCGGCGGCCAGATCCAATCGACCGCGCCTGACACCAAAGCCTTGGGGTGCCATAACACTGCCATGTCCGTTACCCCTTTCCTGTTCGACGCGCGCAAAGTGCGCCTTCACCGCGCCAGAGCCGCCAAAGGCTTTGCCGATGCCGCGTTTTTGCACGCCCGCGCGGCAGAAGATTGTGCCGACCGCCTGGAAGAAATCAACCGCCCCTTCCCGCGCGCTTTGGCCTATGGCGGGGGCCCCGCTTTGCTGGGCGCGCTAACAAGGCGGGCTTTGCGGGACAAGCTTGGCGTGGTTCTCGTCGCGGATAGTTGCGCTGCGCTCGCTCCCGGGCCGGCAAGCCTCGTGTTTGAGCAAGAGGCCGCGCCGCTCGCGGCTGGCAGCTGCAATCTGGTGGTGTCTTGCCTAGCTTTGCACTGGGCCAATGACCTGCCTGGTGCCTTGGTACAGTCTCGGCTGGCCTTGGCCATCGAGGGCTTGTTCCTGGGGGTGGTGTTCGGGGCGGCCACTTTGCTGGAATTGCGCGAAGCGCTCCTGGCTGCGGAGGCAGAAATGGGCGTGGGGGCCAGCCTGCGCATCGCACCCTTCGCCGATTGCCAAGACATGGCCGGCCTGCTGCAGCGCGCTGGCTTCGCCCAGCCGGTGGCCGACAGCCATATCCTTACCGTGCGCTACGCCCAGCCTTTGGCGCTTCTGCGTGATCTGCAGACCATGGGCGAAAGCGCAGCTTTTACCCAAAATCCGCGGCCGCTGACTCGCAAGGTACTGGCGCGGGCCCTGCAGATCTATACGGAGCGCTTCAGCGATCACGATGGGCGCGTGCGCGCCAGCTTTGAACTGATCACGGCCACCGGCTGGGCGCTGTAGACCCGCTTCCCCAAAAGATGCCGCGGTTTTCGCCGCTTTCCTGCCAGATTGGCTGTGCCGACTGCGATGCAGATAGCGACTATTGTGAGCAATCCCGGCTAACCGCCCCTCAAACCTTCTCGCTCGCGCGGATGGCCATTCGGCAGCCAAACTTGATCGCTGCGCACAAAAGCGCATAGCCGGGTGCCTGCTCTGCGCCCTCTGCCAAAGCGGTATCGCGGTGGGCCAATTCGTCGCTGCGAAAGCGGGTGACGATGTCTTTCAGCTCGCCGTCGCCGCCTTCGAATCCTTCGGCCAGCTCTTCCGACTGAGCGGCGTAATGCTCTTCGATCACTTCCTCCACAGCCACGGTGCATGCGTGGGCCGCCTTCTCACCCAGCAAAGCGGTGGCGGCCCCGAGCCCGAAGCCCGCCAGCCGCCAAAAAGGGGCCAATGCGGTTGGGCGCACGCCGCGCTCCAGCAGCAATCTATCGAAGGTTTTGAGGTGAATCTCCTCGCTTTGCTCCATCTGGGTCACCAGCGCCGCGGCGCGCGCTTTGGAATCGGCACGGGCAAACACCGCGCGCTGGCCACGATAGATCTGCACCGCGCCAAATTCGCCGGCGTGATCAACGCGGATCATGGCCTCGCGCCTGCGCCGGGCGGCTTCTCCCGGCAAAAGCGGGCGCGTGCGCTCAAAAGCCTGCGTCATGATGCTACCTTTCGATTCAACACGGTGCCAGCACTGACCAGTGCCAGCGCCAGCGAGATCAGTGCGTTATACCCCGCCATCGAGAGCCCGAGGAGTCGCCAAGGTGCGGAATCGCAGCTGGGGGCCTTTTGCGCGCTCCCCAAGGCTTCCAGCACGGCGCTGGCGCTCACGTCCGTTGCGGCGCTGGCGCATGCAGCGGGGCCCCGCCACCAATGCCATTCCACCCCGGCGTGATAGGCGGCAAGCCCCGCGCCATAAAGAAACACCGCGCTTAGCATCGCCGCGCCCACCCGGGCGAAGGGCACGCCGGCAAAGCGGGCCAGCGCCAAGGCCGCGAGGGCCACACCAATGGCCAGCCAATAGACCTCCCGCTGGCGCAGGCACAGCAAACAAGGCGCGAACGCGCCAAACCGCTCGAATGCGTGCGCACTGCTGAGCATCGCGATCGAGGCCGCCAAGGCCAGCCAAAGCCAAACGCCTGGAGACAGCAACTTAAGCATGACGTCAGCCCAGCTTATTCACGATGCCCACCATTGGCATAACCAGCGCGGGACCTTGCATGCGCCGCCCATCCACTGCAAGCAGGCGGCCCTCAAACAATGGGTGGGGGATACGGCATGTGGTGGCAATTGGTCTTGGTATTCGTGGCGGGCGCAGTCGCTGCATCGATTCTACCCGGCACCACGGAGGTGGCGATGGCCACCGCCATCGGTGCCTTCAAGCTGCACCCACTGCCCGTGATCGCGGCGGCCAGTGCTGGCAGCGTGTTCGGATCCGGCGTGCAATGGGCGATTGGCCGCTTTTTGGCGCGCTACAGCGATCACAAGCGCTTTCCGCTCAAGGCCGCCGATTATGACAAATACGCTGCCTGGTTCCAGCGTTATGGTGTCTGGACGCTGAGCATGGCCTGGCTGCCAGGCATAGGCGATGTGTTGACCTTGATTGGGGGGCTGTTCCGCACGCCTTTCTGGCTATCCATGCTTTTGGTTGGGCTGGCCAAAGGCGCGCGCTTTGCGCTGTTTGCCTTCGCCTTCACGGGGGCTTTGCCTTGGGCCCTTAAATTGTTTGGCGAGATCCAGTAAAACTGGTGATGGCTTCGCTCAGCACCGCGTGCGCCGCCTGCGCGCCTTCAGCGGAGGCCAAAGCATAAGCCGCAAAGGCGCTGAGATAGCCCAGCTTTGAGCCGCAATCATAGGTACGGCCCTCGTATTCATAAGCAAAATAGGGCTCATCGCGCATGCAGCGTGCCATGGCATCGGTGAGCTGGATCTCCCCGCCCGCGCCGGGGGCCTGGCCCTCTAACGCCGCGAAAACGGAGGGTTGCAGTACATAGCGCCCGCTGATGAACAAATTGGAGGGCGCCTGGTCCCGCGGCGGCTTTTCCACCATGCCCAGCATTTCGATCAGCCGGCCGCTACGCTTGCCGGGCGTGATAATCCCGTAGGATGAGGGATCATCCGTCGGCTCCACCGCCAACACATTGCCACCACATTGCGCATAAGCGCTGGTCATTTGGCTTAAGCAGCCCGGCTCGGCCATCATCAGCATGTCGGGCAGCAGCACCGCGAAGGCTTCGTCGCCAATGATGTGACGCGCGCAGCCGACCGCGTGGCCAAGGCCCCTGGCGTCATGCTGCCGCACGAAGCTGAGCCGCCCAGCGCTAGGCAAATCGCGGCCCAGCTCCGCCAGCAAACCGGCTTTATCCTTGGCGCGCAGGGCCGCCTCCAGCTCAAAGGCCCTGTCGAAATAATCCTCGATGGCCGCTTTGCCCCGCCCGGTGACCATCACGATATGCTCGATCCCCGCGGCAAAGGCCTCCTCCACAACGTAATGCAGAGCCGGGCGATCAAACACCGGGAGCAATTCTTTGGGCACGACCTTGGTGGCCGGCAAAACGCGGGTGCCAAAGCCGGCCACGGGCAGAACGGCCTTGCGGATGGGGCGGTGCATCTGGCTTTCCTTCTCAGCGGGCCCATGGGCTAGCGCCCCGCGCCCCCCACGGCAAGGGCGCGTGATCAAGACACGCCAGCAGGCGTTGTCCTGCGCCCCGCGCCGGCCTATGTAGCGCGCGCATGCACCCTCTTTCTGGCGCGGACCTCAGCACTTTATCACACGTCTTCCGGGACGCGGGGGCGATCATGCCAAGCGCGCGCAAGCGGGCCCTCAGCGTATGGGTCGCGGCGCTCGGCCGCCAGCCTTTCTCGCTGGCGGAGCGGGTGTGGCTGCATGGGCGCCTGCCCCGCCTGGAGGCGATGCCGCCTCCGGTTTTCATTCTCGGGCATTGGCGCTCCGGCACCACGCATCTTTACCAGGTGATGGTGGAGGCCGATTTCGGCTTTGTGCCGCCGGCTGCCACCGGCTTGCCCTGGGATCTTTTCCTGATGGGATCATTGTTTCAAAAGCAGATCGAATCTCGTTTGCCGGCCAAGCGCTACATCGATAACATTCCAGTGAAACCCGATAGCCCTCAGGAAGATGAGATTGCCCTGGCTAATATGTCCCGCCTCTCTTTTTACCACGGGATCTATTTCCCGCGGCGGATGCAGCGTTATGTAGACCAAGGCGTGTTCTTCGACGGCGTGGGTGAAGCGGCGCTTTCTGAATGGAACGAAACCTTCACATATTTCCTGCGCAAATTGTTCGTGCACCAGGGGCGCAGGCGCCTGCTGATCAAAAACCCAGTCTATACAGCGCGCATGGCGCATCTGCGCGGCTTGCTGCCCGGTGCCAAATTTTTACACATCCACCGCGATCCCGTGGACGTGTTTTTATCCATGCGCAATTTCTACGCCAAACTGCTGAAAGAATTTGCCCTGCAGGCGCACGATGGGCTCGACATCGACACCCTGATCCTCTCCACCTATACGCGGATGATGGCAGCGCTAGAGCGCGACGCAGCCGCCGCGCCGGCCGGAACTTATGCACAAATTTGTTACGAGGCATTCGCCACCAATCCCCTGCCTGAACTGGAGCGCGTATGGCAGGAGTTGGAGCTTGGCGATTTCGCCCGCTGGCGACCGCGTTTTGTGGCCCATCTGGAAAGCGTGCGCGGCTTTGAAAAAAACCGCTTCGAAAAGGATCCTGCCGTGATCGCTTTGGTGCGTGAACGCCTGGCCCCGTGGGCAATCAAATACGCAAGGCCCACAGCGTGAAGCACGCCATGGCGGCCTTGGCGGTGTTGGCGCTTTGCGGCTGCGCGCCGCGCGTGTCGGCAGCGCTGTTTTCGAGCCAGGACTGCCGGCAATTGGCCCTCATCGATGCAGCGACAGCCCAGCCTGTCCTCGGCATCGAGGATGCGGCGTTCGATGCGGCCTCCCGCACGCTGTTCGTTTCGGCCTATGATCGCCTTTTGGTTGAGCGTGCCCGCGCCAATGGGCAGACCGAGTCACCGCCCGCCGGCGGCGTGTACGCCATTTCCATTGACCAATTGGGCCAATCCTCTTTGCGGGTGCACGATGTATTGGGCGAGATCCTGCCGGCACCCGCCCGCCCGCACGGACTCGATGCGCGCGCTTTGCCGGGCGGCGACGTGCGACTGGCCATTATCAACCGGGCGTTCTTGGCGAGCACGAATTCGCGCGCGTGGCATTTGCGCCCTGAGCTTGAAATCGTGGACATCACCGCCAGCGGCCCGCGCTTGATCTCCCGCATTTTAAGCCCCAGCCTGTGCAGCGCCAACGACGTAGCCATCGTGGATGCGCAAACCCTGCGCGTCACGCTGGATCGCGGCGAATGCCTCGAGGATGGCCATGCCCCCGTGGGTGGCCCCGCCCTCGCCACCGTTACGCTGGATGGGGCAACCAGCACGCAGCGCCTCTCCGCACGCTTTCCTAACGGCGTTGTTCAAATCGGGGATCAGGCGTGGATCGCCTCCACCACCCAAAATCAAGTGCTGCAGGCCGGTGGCCCGCGCCGCGTCACTTTGCCGGGCGCGCCCGACAATCTCACGCTTGACGGTAAGGGGCGCCTGGTGATTGCCCTCCACCCGCAATTGTGGCGCTTTGCTTTGCACCGTTACGGGTGGCCTGGCTTTGCCAATGCCCCAACGCGCATCGTGCGATTCGATCCCCAGCGGCGCAGCCTGGCCATTTTGTTCGACGATCCGGAGGGGAAAAGCTTTTCTGGCGCGACCTTTGGCTTGATGGCAGAGAACAAACTGGTGCTTGGTGGCATCCGTGAGCGCGGTCTGCTGGTCTGTGCCGCGCGGGAGGCGGCGGCGTGATATTAGTGACGGGCGGTACGGGCTTCGTCGGGCGCCATGTGGTCCATGCTTTATTGGCGCAAGGGCGCGCGGCGCGTATCCTGGATTTGCGGCCATGGCCGGATGCGCCCCGCGCGGTGGAGGTGCTGCAGGCCTCCATCCGCAACCAAACCGCCCTCAAGCTGGCGCTGCGCGGTGTCACCGGCGTGATGCATCTGGC
>JAKFWI010000119.1 GCA_021731965.1 Hyphomonadaceae bacterium
GGCGCGCAGCCAGACGCGCTTGCTGGCGACGCTGTTTGGCGGCCGGCTCGAGCCCGGCGTTGCGGCGCGCGCCCTGCACATTACGGGTGGGGCAGGGCCGCTTCCGGCGCGCCTCTATACCCCGCATCAGCAAGACGCCAGCTTGCCATTGCTAGTGTTTTTCCATTTTGGCGGCGGCGTGGTGGGCGATCTCGATACCTGCCACGCTTTTTGCTCCATGCTGGCCCGTTATGGCCGCACGGCGGTGCTTTCGGTGGATTACCGTTTGGCACCGGAACACCCTTTCCCTGCCGGCCTGGAGGACGCGCTGGCGGCCTTTGCCTGGGCCGAGGCGCACGCCAGCGCACTGGGCTGCGCTGCCCGCCCCCCGGCCATTGGCGGTGACAGCATGGGCGGAAACTTCGCCGCGGTGGTGTGCCAGGAATTGAAGCGCATGGGTAAGCCGCAGCCAGCGTTGCAATTGCTGATCTACCCCGCCGTTGATCTGACCGCGCAGGACAGCTCCTCGCGCGATTTCGCCGATGCTTTTCCGCTGACGCGCGAAACCATTGACTGGTTCATGGAGAATTATTTGCCAGCCGGAGCGGATCTGCACGATCTACGCCTCTCGCCGGGGCTCGCGCTCGATGTTGCCGGGCTGGCGCCGGCCTTGGTGTTCGCGGCAGGCTTTGATGTGCTGGCGGATTCAGTCGAGGCCTATGCCGCCAAGTTGCGTGCCGCTGGAATATCCGCGCCGCATGTGCGGTTTGATAGCCTGGCGCACGGCTTCACCGCCTTCACCGGGGCCATCCCTGCCGCCGATGCAGCGGCCCGTACCATGGCGAAAGCCACCGCCGCGGCTTTGCGCGGTGCTTGAGCGCCAGCCCGTGCGTGAGCAGCGGGCGCGTGAAATTTACCGTCGCCGCGAGATTAAGCGGTTCCCCCCGGCGGCCATGCGTCCTAAATAGCACCAAAGGGCGCGGCCGGCGCGCCGGACCAGATTGAGGTGTGCGATGTTTGCCTTGCCAAAACTCCCCTATGAGGAATCCGCACTGGAGCCGACCATGTCGCGGGTGACGATCGCCACCCATTACGGCAAGCATCACAAGCGCTATGTCGATAACGTCAATGATCTGATCACCAAGAAAAACCTGCAGGCCGACAGCATGGAGGCGCTCGTGCGCTTGGCGGCCACCAATGGAGATCGCGCGCTGGGCAATAATGCCGGGCAATCCTGGAATCACGGGTTTTTCTGGGAAAGCATGGCGGCCCAGCCCAGCGCCCCGTCCGGCGCGCTGGCGGCGGCCATTGGGGATGTGTCCAAGCTGCGCGAGGCCTTTCTTGCCGAGGGCGTCGGGCATTTCGCCTCCGGCTGGGCCTGGCTGATCGCCCGCGCGGGCCAAGTGGAAGTCATCTCCACCCACGATGCCGAATGCCCCATCTTGCAAGCAGGGGTGACGCCCTTGCTGGTCTGCGATGTCTGGGAGCACGCTTATTACCTGGATTTCAAGAATGATCGCAAAAGCTTCCTGGAGGCTTGGTGGGATCGGCTGGCCAATTGGCGCTTCGCCGAGGCGCAGTTCGCGGCGGCCCCGGCCGGCGGCGGCTGGCGCTATCCGGTCGCAACGTAAGGAAGCGTACCGACAACGAAAGCGTTAATGCGGTTTGGTGCCCGAAAAAGCGCAATTTCAATTGTTTAGAGTACCGAACCCAACGAAACCCGGCTCGGGTTTCTTTGAAAATATCATAATGGCGACAATGCCGTTTACGCGGCGCGCGCTGCATCGAGAAGAGGCGGTAATTGCGCCTGCGACATGGCGCCATGAAGGGGTAAGGACAGCGTGAAGGCGGAGCCTTGCCCCGGCGCGCTTTCCACCGCCAGTTTCCCGCCCATGAGCCGGGCCAGGTGCCGGGTAATGGAGAGGCCCAGGCCCGCGCCCTGGTGGCGGGTGCTTTCACCGTCCAATTGCACGAAAGGCGTGAACAAGCGTTGCAAACCCTCCGGGCCCATGCCGGGCCCGGTATTGTGCACAACGAAGTGCAGCATGCGGCCTGTGCCTTCACCGATAATCCGCACCGACAGGCTAATGTGCCCCTTGATGGTGAATTTTGCGGCGTTGGATAGCAAGTTCAACAGACATTGACGCAGGCGGGTCGCATCGACCCACTGCACTCCAACCTTTTCGCCCATTATCAGTGCACAGACGGTTTCGCTTTTCGCTGCCGCCGGGCACACTGTATCGAGGGCGTTTTGCGCGATGCTGGCAATATCGTGCAGTTCCCAGCGCAGATCGAGCTTACCGGCCTCGATGCGCGAAAGATCCAGCGCTTCGTTGATCAGGGTAAGCAAATGCTGCGAAGCATTGACCACACGCTGCAAATCCTTTTGGCAATTCTGGGTATTGCCTTCGGCCAAGTCTTCTTGAATGATTTCCGGATAGCCGAGCACGGTATTGAGCGGCGTGCACAATTCATGGCTCATGTTGGCGATAAACACGGATTTAGCAGCGTTGGCGGATTCAGCCAGGGCGCTGGCCTAGAGCATTTTCAAAGAAATCGAAGTCGATTTCTGATTCGGAAAATGCTCTGATTCAATAAGTTAGAGCGCATTCGGACGGAAAACCGGACTCCACTTTTCCTGAATGCGCTTTAGCGGATAATGCCTAAGGATCACTTGCGCCCGGTAATGATTTTGGATGCATTTATTCGCGCTTCAGGTGCGCTCGAGGATGTCGAGCCGGAATTCCGGCGTCCGGCGGCGCAGCAAAGGCTGCAAACGCGGCTGCGCCAGGCGCACGAAATCCTCCGCGCCGGCCTCGCCCGAATCACCGCACAAAGAGCCGTCGGTCCAGTGCAGCAGGGCGCAATGGCCACCGCGGGGCAAAGCCCGGGCTGTCAGCGCCGCCAAGCGGCCGATATCGCCTTCATTGCTGCAGCCCAGCACGTCGGCGATGATCAACAGATCGGTTGAGCGCGCCCGCGCGCCGGGGCTGAGGCCGGCGATGGCTTCTTGCACGCTGAGCCGGTCCAGCTTCGGGCCGGCCGTGCCAAAATGCAATGTCAACAGGCGCCCGCAATGCTCGGCGACGCGCGCCGCTTCCTGGCGCAACAGGGTGCCCAGCAGCACTGCCCGTTCGTAAAAGGCTTGTGGCAGGGATTCCACCAGCGCCCCCCATTTGGCATTCTCCATGGCATCGCTCATGGAGGGCAAGCGCAAGCTGGCCGCGGCTTGCCATACTTCGCCGCCGGACGATTCCCTGGTGATCGGCTCTGCGATTGGGGGCATGAAGGCTGCTTTCGCGATTGCGATGGGACGACGGGTTTATACTGCACGTGCGAAGCCAAAGCTGGCAAGTCTTTAACGCAAAACCGGTGCCATCCCAGCGCTACAAACAACCTCGTTTCACATTAACGGCTCTCAGATTAAGGGCTCGCTTTGACAAATGCCAGCGTTGTGGCATCGATTTTTGGCGCTGAATGTTACGTTTGCCACATGTTTTGACCAGCCCTGTGGCAATTTGGCCGCAGCCCCGCCTCGGCCTCGTCTTCGAGAAAGAGTATTGCCAGGGCGGATAGCGTCGGGTGGTTTTGTCTTCGCTGGTCAAGATCCTAGAAAGGAAACCGCTGCGCTGCAGCAAGCCAAGGCGGCCCTCTGCGTGGGGATCGCGGGTATCGTGAATATGACGGACGAGACCGCTGATGCCTGCAATACGCCGTGAGGAAAGTCTTGACGATTGGTGATGTTATAAAGTAACGTTCTGTCCGAGGGAAGGAATTGTGATGCGTCCTTGGATTTCGTGCGCACTCATACTCGTGCTGCCATGCGCGGCACAGGCACAGGAGGCGCCGGACACGGCCGATGAGATCATCGTCCGTTCCTCGCCATTGGCCCCGGCGCGCGCCCAAATCCTCCAGGGTGCCACGGTGCTGGAGCGCGCCGACGTCATCGAGCAATTGGGGCAGGGGCTGGGCGATACGCTGGCCAGCACGCCGGGTGTCAGCTCTTCGGCGTTTGGAGCGGGCGCGAGCCGCCCCATCATTCGTGGCCTTGGTGAGGACCGCGTGCGCGTACTTTCCAACAATCTGTCCGAGATCGATGCCTCGACAGTCAGCCCCGATCACGCCGTCACCACCGAGGGCCTGGAGGCTGAGCGCATAGAGATTTTGCGTGGTCCGTCTTCGTTGGCTTATGGGGGCAATGCGGTTGGCGGCGTGGTGAACGTGGTGGATGGCGTGATCGCTGAAGCGCTACCGGAGAAGGCCTTCTCCGGGCACGGCTATGGGGGTTACACGACAGGCCTGCGCTCACGGGAGGGGGCGGGGCATATCGAGGCGGCGATTGGTCCGCTGGTGTTCAATGCGCAAGGCTTCCGCCGCACCTCTGGCAATTACGCGATTCCCGGTTTTGCTTTTTCGGAGCCCTTGCGAGCCGGGCTGGCAGCGGATGCGGCGCAAGCGGGCCAGCCTGCCCCAGATTTCGCCCGGCTTCGTACCGAAAACACGCAGACGCAGGCTGGTTCCTATGATTTCGGTGTGGCGCTGGTGGGCAAGGTGGCTGGCAAATCGGCCTTCGCGGGCACGTCGTTCAAGCGTGTCACCAGCACCTATGGCATCCCTGAAGCCCCGGGCCCCGCTGGCGCTGCACCGGCTACGCCGCTGGCCTTTCCCGGGCCGTTCATCGATCTGGCCAGCAATCGCTATGAGGGCAAAGCGGGTGTCCGCGATGTCGGGCCGTTTTCGGAGCTGCGCGCCGCCTTGGCTGTCGTCAATTATGGCCACACAGAATTTGAAGCGACGGGTGCAGCCAGCACCGTCTTCAGTAATCAAGGGGTTAATGCCCGCCTGGAGGCTTCGCACAAATCCATCTCGGGTTTTCGTGGGCTGTTCGGGTTTGAAGCCTTAGCCACCGATTTCGCCGCATTGGGCTAGGAGGCCTTCATAACGCCAACGCGCACGCGCGATTTGGCGGGATTTGTCATCGATCGTTACACCGCCGGCCCGCTAAGCCTGGAGGGCGGGTTTCGCTTTGGCAGCGCCCAGATTCGCAACCAGGATAATGCGATTCGTAGCTTCCGGCTTTACGATCTGTCCTTGGGGGCAGGGTATCAGGTGAGCCCGTCGCTGTTCTTGACGCTGAACGTCAGCCACATGCAGCGCGCGCCCACCCAGACGGAATTGTTTTCCGAAGGGCCCCATTTGGCCACCGCCAGTTTTGAACGCGGCGACGCCAATTTGCGCAAGGAGCGGGCGATCTCCATCGAAGGCGGCGCGCGCTGGGAGAAAGGGCGCTTCTCCTTGGAAGCCAATGGTTTTACCCACAGCTTCAATGGCTTTGTGGCGCTCGCGCGCAATGGCGAGGAGGTCGATGGGCTCCCGGTTTTTGTCTACACGCAGCGTGATGCTCGCTTCATCGGCGGGGAGGTTTTGGGTAAAGCCAAAATCCTGCAAGGCGCGGCCTTTCAACTTTCCACCGATGCCTCGATCGATATCGTGCGCGCGGCATTTCAAGGCGGTGAGCCGCTACCGCGCATCCCGCCTACGTCCGCGCGGCTCGGCGTGGAGGGCGGGTCAGGGCCGTTCAAGCTGCGCTTTGAATGGGAACGTAATCTCGCGCAGCGGCGCACTTCGGAGTTTGAAAGCGATACCGCCGGCTACGACATCTTCAACGCCCGCTTAAACTTCAAGCCCATCAAGGATGGCCCGCTCAGCTTGCTGATCCAGGCCCGTAATCTGACCGATGAAGAGGCGCGCGTGCACACGTCCTTCGTCAAGGATTTGCTGCCGCGCCCGGGCCGCAATATTCGCTTCGCCGCGATCGTGGATTTCTGAAGCATTGCCGGATGAACCGGCGTTTGGGTCTTACCACACGCCATCGCACCGCGGTTGCTCGCCAGCCTTAATCACGATAGCCGCGATCGTCTGGCAGGCGGATGTGTTGGATTGTCAGGAGGGTCGCGAAGTGCGCAGCAGCGGTGGGATCCATGGCCATGGACCCCACCGCTGCTTCGCCCGGTGGGGTGACGCAAGGCACGACCTCCTGCCTGGTGGGATGATGCGGGATTCTCCGTCATGCCACTGGCGGCGCTAGCGCCCCTCCCCCGTCATCCTGGTTTCGAGCGCAGCGAGAAGACCAGGATCCACTCCCTCTCCCCACCTGGATCCTGGGTTCGGGCTGCGCCCGCCTTTGGATGACTGGGCTCCTTCATCCATGGATCCCACCGCTGCTGCGCACGGTGGGATGACGCAGGATTCTCCGTCATGCCACTGGCGGAGCGAAGCGGAGAGCAGTGGCATCCAGGGCCATGGATCCCACCGCTGCCTACGGCACGGTGGGATGACGCAATTTCTAATCGACTGGATCCAGACACTAGACCCGTTCCCGAAAACCGCGTCACACTTTTCGGGAAGGGGTCTAGATGGCCGTGGTCCTGTCGAACGGCGGCGCAGCGGCGGCGAGCCGCTGCCGCTTTGCAGCACCGGCTTATAGGGACGATCTATAATAACAACTTGCGGAATTGATTGGACCAATATGTGCCAAAGCGATACGCATTGGGGGCGAAATGCAATTCATCACATGATCGGAGTTGATATGGACGGCGAAAGCACCTGCCCGGTAGCCCATGGGGCCCACACGCGCGCGACCATCGGGGCGGGCTCCAACCAGGGCTGGTGGCCCAACCAGCTCAATCTGAAAATGCTCAGCCAGCACTCGTCGCGCAGCAATCCGATGGGCGAAGCCTTCGATTACGCGCAGGCGTTCAAGACCCTGGATCTGCACGCCGTGGTCGCGGATCTGCACGCCTTGATGACGGATTCGCAAGATTGGTGGCCCGCCGATTACGGCCATTACGGGCCCTTTTTCATCCGTA
>JAKFWI010000125.1 GCA_021731965.1 Hyphomonadaceae bacterium
GGATCTGGGATTTTGCAGTGCCTCCCGCGGCGTCCGTCAAGATTACCGGGTGGAGGCGCGCATCGCGCCCAAAGGCAAAGAAAGCCGGCGGCAGGCCGCTGCGGATACACAAGGTGGCGCAGGCCTTGTGCGGCTTGCCGTGGCCGGGCCGCATGGCCCCATACCAGCATTTGGCATCCAGGATTTCGCCCTCGAGGCTTACGCTTTCCAGGGCCATGTCCGCCGGAGTGTCCAAAAGCGGATCGATCGCGCCCTGCAGAGGCAGCATCCAGCTGGGGCCATCAGCGATCGCGACCATGCCATGCGGGCCGCGCTGAATTAGGCTGCCGCGCAGGCGCACCGGCCGCTCGGCATAGGCCTGGAGGCGTGGCCCAACCCCGCATTTGCCCTGGCTGGCTAGTAAATAGGTGCGCGGGCGCTGATCCTCCCCCAGGGTGCGGATCACCGGATAGGGATTGATCGAGACCAGCCCGACAAAGCTGCGCACATCATCCAAATTCCAAACGCCATCGCCGGGCGCCATGGAGGCGGCCCCGAGGACGAGCGCCCCACCCGCGCCGACAATGGTCGCGGCTGCTGCCAGCCCCAGAAAGCTGCGGCGCGTGCGCGGCGAGGGCATGTCCCAGCCGATGAAGAAATTATCCTTCATGCCGGGATCTCCTGGATCAAAGCTGGCGCGGTGGCGGTGCCGGGGGGCAAAGGCGTGGGATCGATCAGCACGTGGCGGCGCGCATCCAGCCGCACCCGATAGGTGGCGACCTTTTCGGTAAAAGGCGGGGGCGATTGGCCATCCTCGGGCCGGTATTGGAAGCCATGCCAGGGGCAGGTGACGCAGCCATCGATCACCCGCCCTTCGCCCAAAGGCCCCCCTTGGTGGCGGCAAACATTGCTGATCGCCGAGATTTTTCCGGCATAGCGAAAAACCGCGATCCGCTCCCCGCTGATTGGCTGGATGATGCGCGCGCGATTTTCCGGGATATCCAGCGCGGGGCCTGCATCGATCCAGTCAATCTCATCGGCGCTGGCCTGCTGCGCGCGCCGGCTTACCAGCGCCGTGAGAAGATGCAGGCCGCTGACCAGACCCAGGCTGGATAACACCATGGCCAGAAAGGCCGGCGCGGTTTCGCGCTGCAAGGCCCCAAGCGCCACATGGCCGATGATCAGCGCATAGACGCCGTAAACGCCCATGTGCAAAGCCTTCCAAAGGCCGGGACCCAGATTGGAATTCCAGAAATCATGGCTGGTGGCGGCCATCACGAACAGCCAGATCAGGGCCAAGGCCCCCAGCGTTTCGAAGGGAAAGCCCGCCAGGCGATCATAAGCGGTGTTGGAGGTCAGCAAAGACAGCGCCGGACTGACCACCCCGCCATAATGATACCAGAACAAAACCAGCCCGGCATGGGTCAAGGCGATCAGAAACGTGGCAACGCCCAAATGCCGGCGATTGAACAGGATCGGCAAGAATACCGAATGCAGGCGCGCCAGGGGCCCGATGCACAGCACGATTGTAAGGCAGGCAAAGGCGCAGCTGCCGGTCGCGCGCATCAAGGCTTGCACGGGCGAATAGAATTGCCCCGGAGGGGCGAATGCATAGAGGCCCACGAGAAAGACAGCGATGAACACCGCCACGAACGCAGCGATCCAGCCGTCATAGCCGCGCTTGAACGGATACCATTTGATCGCCTGATAGCCGTGTCCCATCAGCGAGGCTCAACAAAGCCGGCCAATGGCGCGGCCGCCGGGCGCGTCAGCACCGCCAGCCATACCAGCCCTGCCAAAGCGGGCGTCATCGCCAGCCAGATCAGCAAATGAGCGCGGCGCTGGTGGTTTTTCATTGCACGGGCGGCCCCTCGCCGCGGATTTGCCGCCACGCCAAATAGGGCCACAAGGCTGCCGCGCCCGGAATGAGGATCAGGCGCACTTGCAAAGGCATGCCATGGGCGGCCTCATCCAGCCGGCTTGCGCCCCAGGCGACAAAAAACGCGGCAAAGATCAGCCCGATCGCCCCGTAAATGCCGAAAGCAGTCAAAATGGCTTCTGCGGCGCGCATGGGCTTCTCCTGCGCCGACAATTAAAGGGTTTATCGCCGCGCGCAATGCGCAAGCGCGTGCGCCGCGCTTACAGTTTCGCGAGCCAAGCCGGCAAAGGCCAGTTCCGGCGGGCGCAGGCCGCGGTCAGGGTATTGGCCAAGAGGCAGGCGATGGTCATCGGCCCCACCCCGCCAGGCACGGGGGTGATCCAGCCCGCGCGCAGGCTGGCTTCTGCGAACGCCACATCGCCGAGGAGCACGGCCTTGCCATCTTTTTCCACCCGGTTGATGCCGACATCCAGCACGATGGCCCCGGGCTTGATCCAATCGCCGCGCACCATTTCGGGCCGGCCAACGGCCGCGATCAGGATATCCGCTTGGCGGCAAAGATCGGGCAGATCCCGGCTGCGCGAATGCGCCAAGGTGACGGTGCAATCCTGGGCCAGGAAAAGCTGCGCGGCGGGGCGGCCCACCAGGATGGAGCGGCCAAGCACGACGCAGTGCAGGCCCGCCAATTGCGCCCACGCCTGCTTGGCCAGCATCACGCAGCCCCACGGCGTGCAGGGGCGCAAACCGGGCCGGCCTTGGGCGAGGCGCCCGGCGCTGGCCTCGGTCAGCCCGTCCACGTCCTTGGCGGGATCGATGGCCGCCAGCACCGCTGAGGCGTCCACATGCGGGGGCAGGGGCATTTGCACCAAAACCCCATCCACGCAATCATCGGCACTGAGCCGCGCGACGCAATCGAGGATCTGCGCCTGGCTTGCTTGCGCAGGCAGGCGAAACTCCAAGGAAAGCATGCCCGCGGCCTTGGTCTCGCGCAATTTGTTGCGCACATAGATCTGGCTGGCGGGATCGTCCCCGATCAGCACCACAGCCAAAGCCGCACGGATTGCGTGCGCGCTATGCAAGGCCTCACTCGCTTCACGAACCTGTGCGCGCAGCGCCGCAGCGGCCGCCTTGCCATCAAGGATGTGCGCGCTCATCGCTTCAACCTAAAGGCCCGGGAACAATTGCTTGAGAAACAGCACCCCGAAAAACACCACCATGGGGCTGAAATCCAAGCCGCCCACGGGGGGAATAACCCGCCTGATCGGTGCCAAAATCGGATTGACCAGCCGCTGCGTGGCTTCATAGGCGCTGCTGACGAAGCGATTGCCCCGGCCGACGAGATCGAAGGCGAACAGCCAGCTGAGCACCATGTTGATGATCAGTACCAGCAGGACCAGATCGAGCAGGGCTCCGATCAGCCAGAGCACCGCGCCAACAGCGTTCATCGCCAATATCCATTTCCAAAACAAGAAAGCGCGGCCAAACCCAAATTTGGCGCGCCGATTCGTTTGCCATATTTAGGGCCTCCGTTGCCAAAAGCCAAACGCGGAGCAAGCGGGGGCCTGCCTCCGGTCGAAATCGATCCCTTCGCGCAGGCCCCGCGCCTCTGGGGGGGGCAGATCTTGGGATCATCTGCCATTCGCAGGGCCGCGCCCGTGACGGGGGAGGGATGGCGTTTTCCGCCTCCCGGACTGCCGCGCGGGCAGGTCAGGACCGCGCCGGAAAACCGACGCATACGATCCGAGACGGCAATTTCGCTCATGGGGCATGAGTTTCCGGTTTCGCAGGCCGGAAAAAGCCGGTAAGCTGAGGGTTGTGTGCCGGGCTCGCCTGGCAAGAGTTGGCCCTTGCCGGCCGCTCGGCCGCGCGCTGTTCCCGTGCTCTTATTGGCTGACCCAGTCGAACCTAGCTTCAGTCATCGCGCCGATTTGCCCTGCGCGCGTAGTGGCTGTTGCAGGCAGTGCTGCGGTTACGGCACTACGCTTTGTTACGCGAGGTGGAGCGCTAAGTGCTAAGTGCCGCCTGCTGCACGATCCATCAAAGAACAGTAGGAGCATTTCGCACGGCGCGGCCACAGACGTGGGCGGAAGCGCGCGGATTTTTTGTTTTAATTGGAATGCGGTGCGGCGCTAGACGGCCTCGTAAGCATTCTGAAGAGCACAGTTTGTGAGCTGCCCAGCGATGCCTTGCATCCAAATCGTGACGTAGTCGACCAACTGCTCGAACTCAGCAAAATCTACGTTAGCGCTTTTTCCATGCGCAATCGTGTTTCGTTTTCCCACCAATTTCTCGTCCAGCCACTTTTTCTCCGGAATTGCGGAAATGCCGACGTTACCAAGGACGCAATCGATTTCTTGTAGGATTTCCATCTTCAGATTCGATCGCGTGTTGATTTCTGGTTTGGTGTTCCGGAATTTCTTTGCTTGCATCGCCATTAGGTTGGCCAACTCCGCCGTCGCTAAAATTGCGTTGTCCCCAGCGCTCCTTAGCGGACCCGTGACCGACGGGTTAGCCGCAAAGAAAATCCCCGGTCGTAGTTCTTTATAGCTCTTTGCGCGGAAAGAAATGTGAAACAAATAAAGCTGTCCCGCTTCCCTAACAAAGCCCTCCCAATGTGCATAAAGCGCGACGTGGCAGGCGCGTCCGATCGCTTGTCGTTCTTCGAACTTGGCAGATTGAAAGGCGAATTTCAGAAAGGAAATCTCGCGTCGACGCCAGGAGAGCTCTTCGTCCAGAGCATCCGACAAATCGTTGACGCTGTATGGTCGGCTCACGCGGCGAACCACTGCTTTCCGAAAGGTACGGTTTTGCGAATGCGATCGGTGCCGCGCGTTCCAGGAGAGGTAAAATCTGCCACAGTGGGTTGATTCCAAAGTGCCTCAATTTTCGATTTTATGAATTCATCCGGTTTTCCGGTCTTGCTGATGCTCTCCCAATTGTGCGCGAGGCCGACTACGATCGTCTCGAATCCAACTCGACCCGCGCGGCCGGTGGGCTTCCCGTCCTGGAAGCGGCGGAGCGCATCGGCGCCGTACAACGCGTCCAGCTTATGAATAACGCTTTTTCCCGTCTTAATGAGCGGCGCGACTAGCGCTGTTTTATCTAGAAATAACTGCTTGACCGAGTCCGAGATAAACTCGTCAACGTCCTTGTCGCGCGTCTCATATTCAAAGGCAGAGTGGGTCAAGAACCGACACGCATAATCAATGTCGTCTTGTTTGTCCGTGTCATCAGTATCAAGGCGCAGGACCGTGCGGAATTTGGGGTCCGCGGCGAACGCTACAACTCGATCGAACAATGGCTCGTTTATCATCACGAGAATACAAGACCGGTACTCTTGTGAAGTAAGAGGAGACCCGTTCGAATTCAGTCTTTGAAATAAGTCGTACTTCGTGTTGCCGCCGCTCCCGCGCTTGATGATCTGAATTCCGATTTTCGCCCGCTTGAAACCGATCTGAAGACTGGTGGCAATCGAGTAGGTTCCTTCCTGCATCGGCTCGCTATGCTCCCACAGCGCGCCTTCCAGCGCTGGAAGGTATTGCGTTTTGCTCAAGGGTTGAGATGTAACCAACTTGCCCGCGGGATCCTTCAGTAGGCCCATGAACTCGAAAATGGTCGACACTCTTTGCAGACCGTCGACGATTTCCCACTTCGAATCCTCGCGCTCGTAGCAAAAGATCGGCGGCACCGGGATGCCGACCAAAATTGACTCGATGAGCGCTGATTTTTGAGCCTTGCTCCAACGGTAATAGCGCTGAAACTTCGGATTCAGGATTAGTTCCGAGTCTCGATAGAGACTCGAAAGTTCTCCAATTGACATCGGATATTGGTCCGTAGCCACCGTTTGTTGGGCGCTGTCGATCTGCTGCTGCAATTTTTCGGCTGTCACGGCAGGGCTCCGCTTTCAGACGGTCGTATATTACAGACGAGGCGAGGTTGAAAGAATCTTCCGAAGCGGCGTGACTTTCATCGCCCGGATACGGCGATCTGCTGCCTGGCGGGACGGGCAGGTGGGAAGGGCCAGTCTGGAGTGACCGAGCCATCCGCACAGTATGTCAGGCAGGGTTCGGCTGGCCCGAGGCGGACATTCCCGCGTTGTGCTAGTTGTTCCCCATGCCTTAGTTGTTTTCAGAAGGGGCGCTGCCGCCGGACATCCTCCAACGGGGCTCGCTGGCCGGGAGCGAATACGCATGGCGCATCCGGGATATTCCTGATGTCATTGCTGCTGCGTGTGCGGCGGACGCTCATCAGCGTCGGCGGCCAACTCCAGTTCAGGCTGCCCGATGGGGGCACTTGCGAATGCTACTGGGTGGACGTCGATACTTACAAATCATTCGATAAGGCGCTGCCTTGGTCGGAACGCGTGAACCGCACTGCCGAGGTCGGACTGCGCGATTTCGAGGCGCTTCAAGAGCGCTTCGATTTTGTCGCCGAAGGAAGGGTCGGATTTGCATCGTACTTGGATGCGCTCGTGGCACATGGGCGCGACCCAGCCGACTCTATGTGCTTCGTTTGGTACGTGCTGAGTGAAGATGCCGAGAAGGCCCTTAAGGTCTGAACGTCCATTTCCGCCGAGTTCTTGCCCGATCAATCGAAAGTGCGAATGTCGGGGTTGGGTCCGCATTGCTGCCGGCCCAATGTCGCCTCTGGAGATTTTCTTCAAGCTCGGTGCATGGCCTGCGCGTGTCGAAGGGCTCCGCAAAGCCGACATTTTTGTCAGAAAAGGCCATTGCACCTCTCGGCCAATTCCCACCTAACCGCCGCCTGATCACCCATGGCGGCCATCCAGCCATTTTCCGTGACACGCCGCAGAGGAAGATTCGAACTGAGGCGCTTATGCCGCCGGGCTTGACCGCGTGTGCGGGCATGCGAGGCTGGGATTTGCTGCTCGAGGTTCAGGCAGCCTGATTGAGGGGCATAACATGAGTGCGTTTCGCGGCCGCCACACCAAGATCGTCGCCA
>JAKFWI010000111.1 GCA_021731965.1 Hyphomonadaceae bacterium
CATATTCCCATTCCGCTTCCGAAAGCAGGCGATAGCGCTGGCCGGTGGTTTGGCTCAGCCACCGCACATACTCCTGCACATCGTTCCAGCTCACATTGATCACCGGCCGCCGCCCGCGGCCCCAGCCCTGATCGTTCGGTCGCTGCGCGCAGGCGCCATCGGCGACGCAGGCGTCATATTCGTCAAACGTCACTTCAAACCGCCCCACCGCAAAGGGCGCGATCGTTACCCGCCGCTGCGGGCCCTCGTTATCGTAACGGCCCTCTTCGCCTTCCGGGCTGCCCATCAAAAAACTCCCCGCCGGGATCACCACCATTTCGGGGCAAACGTCCGCGCAGTCGCGGAACAAAGCGAAATCGGGCAAATCGGAAGGGTTGCTCACCAAGGGCGCGCGGGTGGTTGAGAAGGTAGCGCGAGCATCGAGGGCGGCTTCAGCCGGGGCAGGCCCTTCGGCAGCGGGTTCTTCGACAGGCGGTTTGGGGAACGGTTTGGGGAACGGGCCGCCAAAATTGAACACGAGAAGTGCCACCACCAAGGCCAGCCCGGCCGCGCCGGCGGGCATGGCCCAAGTGCGCAGGCCTTGCCGCAACGCCTCTTGCCTTCGCAGCTGCGCCAGGCGCGCGGCCTCCTCGCGCGCGGCCTCAGCGGCGGCGGCTTCCTGCTGCTGCTGGGCCAGGCGCGCCGCCTCTTCCCGCGCTGCCTGCGCCGCCTCGCGCGCGGCTTGCGCCGCTGCCTCCTCTCTGCGCTGCTGATTCAGGCGTTCCGCTGCCTCGCGCGCGGCCTGCGCCTGCGCCGCCTCGTGCATGGCGCGTTGCGCCGCGCTCTGCAGTGCTGGAAATAGCGGCCCGCGCAGAAACTCCGCGATCGCGGCCGGATCGGCCTGATCCACCAATGCCCAGCGCTCCAGCGCCTTGGCGCGATCCTCCGCCTCATTCACCCTGCGAAAGGCCGCCGGAATGGCCTCAAACATCTTTTCAAAGCGGCGATAGCGCTTGGCATCCAGGCTGGTTTCGATCTCGGCCCAATTTGCCCCAACGTCATTGACCGGGAGCGGGGTCGTTTCGGTTTTATCCTGGCTGCGCCCCTCCATGAGGGTTTTGGCCAACTCGTTGACGCCCTCGCGAAAGTGCGGATCCTGGGGCAAGGTGATCGCCTGGCGGGCCAGCAAGGGGTGCAAATCGGGCGGGAGCTGCTCGGCCTTGGGCATGGCCGCGCCATCCACCAGAACGGGCACGACGCGCACGCCCGGAGTGTTCAGCGCCATGCGGATTTCCACCTGCACCCAATCCTCGGAATCTTGCTTCCTGGCCTCCATCTTCTCCGCCCATTTTGGGCCGATCACGGCCAAAAACACCGGGCATTGCGGCACCGTGGCGTGGATCACATCTGCGAAGGGCATGCCCGCATAGCGCGGCAGGGTGTCCACATCGAAAAAAACGCGGCCCTGCCCGAAATGGCCAATCAATTGCTCATAGATGCGCGCGCTGAGATGGCGCGTATCTTCGCGTCGATAGCTGATAAAAACGTCCGCCATGCATTCGCCCCAGGCCCGCGCCTTGCCCTTGACTGATGGTTAGCATCGGGGCGCGGGCAAGTCATCCTGAATGGCGCGGGCATGGCCCCACGCGCCCCGCCAGCACCTTCACGCCAGCACGCGCATGCCAAACGCGTTGGCGGCGCAGCCCTTATTTCGCAACCGGCGGGCCCGGGGGATTGCGCCGTGAAAGCCAGCCGGCAAACCAGAAGCAAGAAAAACCGATCGGGATCACCGCCATTAGGGTCAACAAGGTGTAGACAAAGGGATCCATCACTCGCAGTCCTTTCGATAGCCCAGCATTAGCACGGCTTGAGCCGCAGCGTGAAGCAATGCCGCGGCAGCGAGCAATGCGAGGCTTCGCCAACCCCAAGGCAAAGCAGTGTTCAAAAGTGGCCCGAACGACGCCCCGATGAAGCAGGCAATCGCCACTCCGTTGAATAGCACTGCTGCCAGCTTGGCGGCTTCTTCGCGGTGCTTGGCTCCGCGAAACTCCATGCGCGCTTCATCCCCTCCATTTGCCCTTTCGCCCTGCCCACTTGGTTTCCTCTTCCCTTGGCCCGTAAAGGTAAGCATCGGGGCGCGGGCGAGTCATCCTGAATGGCGCGGGCAAGGCCCCAGCCCCCCTATTCCACCAAGGCTTTCAGCTCGCGCTTGAGGATTTTTCCCTGCGGGTTACGCGGCAGGGTGTCCTTGCTGAACACCACTTTGACCGGCACCTTATAGGCCGCCAAGCGCTGGGCCACCCATTGGCGCAGCTCTGCCTCGCTGGCCTGCGTGCCGGGCTTGAGGGTAACGACGGCCGCCGGCTCTTCGCCCAAGGTCAAATGCGGCACGCCCACCAATGCCGCATCCATCACCGCCGGGTGCTCGTACAAGGCGTTTTCCACCTCCACGCAATAGATATTCTCCCCGCCGCGGATGAGCATGTCCTTGGCGCGATCGACGATGCGAATGAAGCCCTCCTCGTCCATGCTGGCCAGATCGCCGGTTTTGACCCAACCCTCCACGAAGGTTTCGGCACTGGCCTGCGGCTTTTGCCAATAGCCATGCGCGACGATGGGGCCCTTATACCACAATTCCCCCACCGCGCCGCGCGCCAGCTCCTGCCCGTCGGGCGCGACGATCTTGGCCTCTCCCGATGGGGCGGACACGCCGCAGCTCCAGGGCCGGAGCGCATAATCCTCCGCGAAGTTGGAAACGGCCGTGGCCGAGGTTTCGGTCATGCCCCAGCCTTGGCCGGGCTGGGCCTTGGGGAAGCATTCGCGCAGCCGCTTGACCAGCTCGGGCGCCGCCGGCGCGCCCCCATAGGAAACCACCTCCACGCTGGAGGTGTCATATTCGGCAAAGCGCGGATGCTCGACGATCTGCCAGGCAATGGTCGGCACGCCGCCGAAATGGGTGACGCGCTCTTCCTGGATCAGCTCCAGCGCCCGGTCTGGATCCCATTTGCGGATCAGCACAAGTTTTTGGCCGGCCAGCATGGCCGGGGTCATCACCGCAAAACAGCCCGTGGCATGGAAAAACGGCACGGAGAGCAAAAACGCCTTGGGCGGTGCCAATGGATCGGGCGCAGGCGGGGTCTCGCCCCGGCGCAAATACGCGCGCGCCTGCGCCGCGAGCGTGTTGAACATGTTGGAGATCACCCCGCGGTGCGACAACACCGCCCCCTTGGGCTTGCCCGTGGTGCCGGACGTATAGAAAATCGCCAGCGGATCGTCGGGTGCCAGCGGAATATCCGGCCAGGCCTGCGCCGGCAGCGCGCTCCATTGCGAGACCGGGCCGGTAATCTCCTCCCAGCGGCGCAGCGGCGGATCAATCGCCTCCTCCATCAGGCGCGAGACGTAGACTTTCTCCAGGGCCGGGCAGGCGCGCAAATGCTCGCGCACCCGCTCCCAGCGCTCGGCGTCGAGCACGGCCAGCTTGGCACCGCTATCGACCAAGGCGTATTCCAGCTCCCCAGCCGTCCACCAGGCATTCAGCGGCGTGGCAATGGCCCCGGCCAAGGCGCAGCCCCAAAACGCCGCCGACCATTCGGGCAGATTGCGCATGATGATGGCGACGCGATCGCCTTTCGCCACTCCATCGGCCACCAAGCGGTGCGCGAAAGCAATGGCCGCGCGGCGGTGCGCATCATAGCTGGCGCGCTCTTCTTCATGCACAAGGTAGGTCTTGCTGGCATGGAGCTGGGCGAAGTCAAACAGCTCGCGCAAAGTCGGCGGTGCATGCTTATAGGCCCGGAATGCCACGCCTTGATGGTGGACTTCCTCCAGCTCGAACATCTGCCCTGGGGCCGTCAGTGCGCCATGGGCCTGGGCAATCGACATGGCCGGAAAACCGGGCGGCGTGGCAAAATGGGTCATGATCTCTCCCTTAAGGATTGGGTCTGCGCCCAATACATCGTGCTCTGATGGGCGAGTATGGAGCGCTTATGGGCGCACGCCAAGCAGGGACGCTGGCCCCGATCGCGGCGCCGCTGCGGCCCTCGTTGCGCGGCCGTCGTGGATTGGTTGCTAAATTGTCACGCCCGATGGAAAGTGTCGGGCTCTACCCCCGATGCTGTGCTCAGGATGCCTTGACGAGATTTGTCAAACTGTCTTCAGTTAGGCCAATCGTCCTCCGGCATTCCCTGAAGGGCGTAAAAAATATTTGGCCAAACCGGATGGCGGGGCAAAAACCCACGCCAATCCCTAGGGGGAGTATCTCGCATGTCGAAGCGTAATTTCTTGTTTAGCGCGGCCTTGCCCTTCATGGCGCTTGGCTTTGCCTCTGGGGCTGCGGCCCAGCAGGCCGCGCCGGCAAAACCGGCGGCCACCGCGGATCAAGTGCTCACCACGCCTGTCGCGGTGGAAGAAGTGGATCCGGAAGAAGAGGTCGTGATCACGGGCTCGCGCCTGCGCCGCGATGGGTTTGATTCAACGCTTCCCTTGACGGTCATCACCGCGGAAACTTTCAGAGAGCGGCAGTTCACTAATGTGATCACGGCTCTCGAAGAGCTTCCGATCTTTGGTGCTGGCTCCAATGCACGTGGCGCAAACGGTCAGTTTGGTGACAATTTCGCCTTCCCGGATGCCCTTGACTGCGGAACGCAGCGAACCTTGACGCTCGTTAATGGCCGTCGTGCCGTTTCTAGCAACCAAGGCACCGTGTTCGTGCCCGACAACGCGACGGGCGCGCAAGTTGATTATACGTCCATCAATCCACTCGTGGTTGCTTCAACTGAGGCTGTTGCTGGCACCGGTGGCTCCGTGTACGGGGCGGATGCCGTGTGCGGCGTCATCAACGTCATCACGCAGACTGATTTTGAGGGTTCCAGGTTTACCTTGCAGGGCGGGCTCACCGAGTTTGGCGATGGCGGGAATTACCGGGCCGCCGGCCTTTGGGGGAAGAACTTCTTCGGGGATCGCTTAAACGTCACGCTTGGCCTCGATTACTCGCACCAGGACATCATCCGCAACGGCGGAGGCCGGGAATTCGATCAAGGGCAAGCTTTCCTTGCGAACTTCGCCAACGGCGCGCAGCGCAATACCGCCGCCTTCAATCCTGCTTCGGCGGTTTCCTCCCTGCTCTTGGGTGGCACCCTTCCTCCCGCATTCCTGGGAGCTGCCGTGGACAATCAGGGCTCAAGCTTCTTTACGAACGGCCCAGTTCGGAACCCGACATTATCGCAGGGCGGCGTTTTCGTAACCTCGCCGCAAACGTCTGGCGGTGCAACGCCAGGGGGCGGCGGCACGCCGATTTTCCCAAACACGCCGATTGCGGCAGCTTTCGCGGCGGTGGAGCCAACGCGTCGGTGCCATTCTCGTTCTTCGCGCCGACCGCACTGCCGACAGGTGTCACGGCTGCCTCCGTGATTGCCTCACTGGCGCCGGGGGTCAGCACGGCTGGCCTAACGCCCGCTCAGCAGACCGCGCTTGCGGTTAACTTGTTGCAGCGCAACCGGCCAACCCCATTCGAGTTTGCTCAGCAAAACCCCAACCTCGATCCATTGCTGTTTTTGGCGCGGTTCCAGCCGACGGGGCTCTATCCCACGATTGTGAACACCAACCCGGCCACCAGCGCTCTCTTCCCACGCGTGGCGGTTCCACTGCGTTTTGATGAAAATGGTAACCTTTCCACGTTCAACGTCGGATCGCTCAACACGGGAACAACCAACAGCCCGAATTTCCCCACCATAGGCAGTGTCATCGGCGGTGATGGGTTTAATGGTGAAGAATTCCGTACTGGAAACTTGCTCTCTGGATCCGATCGGGGCGCATTAAACCTATACACAACCTTCAAGCTGACGAACAACATTCGATACAAGACCGAAACACAGTATGCTGAGCTTCGCTTCCGTTCGAACGCCGGCTTTCAAGCCAACAACTCGATTGGCGCAAGCCCGGTTTCCGGTGCGGGTGGCATTCCTATCTACATCAATCAGAACCCATTCGTTACCGCCCAAACACGCACCACTTTAGGTACCCTGCAGGCGCAGGGCTTGACCCTCCCAACGATTGGTGTTGGCGCGGCAAGCCAGCCCGTGATTTATGTCAATCGCCTTCTCGATGACCTGACGAACTTCCAGGAATTCAAGAGTGGCAACGAAGTCCGGAATATCCGCACAGTTCATGCGCTTGAGGGGGATTTTAACCTCTTCAACCGGGATTTCTTCTGGGAAACCTCCTTTGTTTACGGCCGGAACCGTACCGTTAACTATTCCCCACAGATTCTGGACGTAGAGTTTGCGCTCGCTGTTGACGTTGTTACCGGTGCCAATGGTCAGCCGGTCTGCCGCCAACAGACTCTTGCCAGCCCCGAAGCAATCAATGTGCGTAACCCCTTCCTGGCCAACATCAACATTAACACCCCAGGGCTGCTTGTGCCCACTCAGGCGCAGATCGACGCCTGCGTGCCGTTCAACGTGCTTGGGCCAGACACCGCCACCGATGCAGTGCGTAATTACGTGATTGATCAAGGTGACTCGCGAAACCTTGGCCAGCAATTCTACGCAGCAGGAACCTTCGGCGGCGATGTCATTCAGCTTCCGGGCGGAACTGCAACATTCGCCACCAACTTTGAATGGCGCCGCGAGACGTTGGAGTTTACCCCAGGGCAGTCTTTCGGGACGGGGTCAGCGCGTAACACGACGGGTCAACCGTCCGATGGCGTTCTGCGATTCTTTGAAGGCAGCTTCGAAGGCTTGCTGCCGATCTTCGGAGAGGATTTTAAGCTCCCTCTATTCAAAAACCTGTTATT
>JAKFWI010000240.1 GCA_021731965.1 Hyphomonadaceae bacterium
ACCGGCAGCTTGGCTGATCAATCCAACCTCGCTTTCGCGTTGATCATCCCGGCTGCCTGTTATGGCGTGATCGCCGCCTTCGGGCTGTGGACGGCGCGCAAAGCGGCCATGCCCGCCGGGCACGCCGCTTAGCACTTTCCCGAAAGGTGTGACGCGGATTTTGCCCGAAGATTCGTCAAAAAGCCGTCCACCGCCAAGCTATTCATGCATGGCTTAGCCAGGCCGTGCGCCTTCCCAAGGAATTCCGCATCGAGGGCACGCAAGTACGCGTCAAATGCCGGCTAAGTCTCGATCAAAACGGTGGTGAGGCCAACGATGTCATCGCCGGATCGCCCAACGATATAGACATGCAGCTCGATCGCGCCCACGCGGTAGACGCGCACATCCTGCATGCGCTGGCGCAAAGTGTCGCGCAACGCCGTGAAGCGGGGGACATCGGCCTGCTGCTGGGCATCGTGCCAGGGTTGGGCCTTCGCAATCTTGGCGAAGAAATCATCAAGCGTGAGGTCTTCGATCGGCGCTGAGGCCGGCAAACGGAGCCGGGCGCGCAAGGCGTTGGCGTCAAAGCCGGCCGCGGCCTTGGCCCACAGCACGGGCTCGAATGGGCGATCGGATTCGCTTGGCATCAACAAGCCGTGGCTGGCGGCGGCGAGCGCGTCTCGTATCGCGAGCGTCTGCGCGGCACCCGTATCCGGTGTCATGAATACCCTCCCCCCGCACGCGCAGAGCGCCGCCGCGAACATTGCCATCGCCATCAATCGCGAAACTGCCATATTGGGCTCCTGCTGCCAATTTGCCCGCTAGCGCGCCAAGCAGCAGGCACCAGGCGCCAGGTGCCAGGCACCAGGCGCAAGATATGATCGTGCGATTACGGCTAATGAAAGTTGCGGCCCTTGGGCATGACACGATCGGCCGGGTTGGCACGCAAATCCTGACGTAGAGTGCGCGGGTGGGCGCGGGCGTCCACCCCTGGGCGGTTTACTTCATCGGCGCTGGCGGTGACATT
This sequence comes from Hyphomonadaceae bacterium, assembly GCA_021731965.1. Taxonomy (GTDB): domain Bacteria; phylum Pseudomonadota; class Alphaproteobacteria; order Caulobacterales; family Aquidulcibacteraceae. The sequence goes on from JAKFWI010000240.1 coordinate 1,007, forward strand.
GCAAAAGCTCGCCTGCGATAGCTTTGCCAGCAGCGGGCTGTAATCCCACAGCTTTTGTGCCACCACATGCACGACGCCGCGCTCACTCTGCACGATGCCGTCCACCGCGCAGAGCCTGGCCGCCAAAACCTCCCCCCGAAACGCCTCAAAGACGCGCGGCCAAACCACGATATTGGCGATATGGGTTTCATCCTCCAAGGTCATGAAAATCACGCCGGACGCCGTGCCCGGGCGCTGGCGCACCAAGACAAGCCCGGCGACGCGCACAAGCTTGCCATTTGGCGTACGCGCCAGATCGTCGGCCGCGATGACGCGCCGCGCCGCAAGCTCGCTGCGCAGCAGTGCCGCAGGGTGGGCCTTGAGGGACAAACGCAGCGTGCGATAATCCTCAACCACATGCTCGCCGATCAGCAAAGGCGGCAAAGCGAAATCCTCTTCTTTTGCCGGATCAATGGTTTGCGCAAATAACGGCAAATTGTCCTGATCGCCAACGCGATTGAGCCCGCGCGCCGCCCACAGCGCCTCGCGCCGATCCAGGCCCAACGAGCGGAAGCAATCGGCATCGGCCAAGCTTTCGATGCTGGCGGGGGACAGCCCGCCGCGCAGCCAGACATGGCGAAGGGAATCATAGCCCTCGGCGCGCAGTGCGGTGAGGCGTTCGAGGTCCTCTTGGCGAAGCCCGCTTATCTGGCGAAAGCCCAGGCGCACGCTATGCCTGGTTTTGATGTCGCCGCGCATGTCCCCATGACGGGCATGGAGCTGATCGGCGGCGCACTGGCCCCGCTCAAGGCGGTTATCCCACTGGGAATGATTGATATCGGGCGCATGCAGGGTGACACCATGATCCTGGGCGTCGCGCACGATTTGCGCGGGCGCGTAAAAGCCCATGGGCTGCGCATTCAGCAAGGCTGCGGCGAACACGTCCGGATAATGGCATTTGACCCAGGCCGAGGCATAGACCAGCAGCGCGAAACTGGCGGCGTGACTTTCGGGAAAGCCATATTCGCCAAAGCCCTCGATTTGCTGGAAGGCGTTTTCCGCGAATTCCTGATCATAGCCATTGGTGATCATGCCATTGATGAATTTATCCCGCAGCAGGCCGATGGTGCCGACGCGCCGAAAGGTGGCCATGGCACGGCGCAATTTGTCGGCTTCGGGGGGCGTGAAGCCCGCGCCAACGATGGCGATCTGCATGGCTTGTTCTTGGAACAAGGGCACGCCCAAGGTGCGCTGCAGCACGCTTTCCAGGGCTTTTGAGGGATAAGTGACCGCCTCCAAACCCTGTTTGCGCCGCAAATAGGGATGCACCATGCCGCCTTGGATGGGGCCTGGCCGCACAATGGCCACCTCGATCACCAGGTCATAAAACTCTTTCGGCTGTAGGCGCGGCAGCATCGACATTTGCGCGCGGCTTTCAATTTGGAAAATCCCTACCGTGTCGGCGCGCTGCAACATGGCGTAGACGCGCGGATCTTCTTTGGGCAAGCTATCGAGATCGAGCTTGTTGTTGGCTTTACTTGAATCCCAATCTGGATAGTGTGCGTGGATCATCGCGAAAGCTTTGCGCAGGCAGGTCAACATGCCCAGCGCCAGAATATCGACCTTCAAGATTTTCAGCGCCTGCAAATCATCTTTGTCCCATTCCACCACGGTGCGCTTGTCCATGGCGGCGTTCTGGATCGGCACCAGATCGTCCAGCCGGTCGCGGGTAATGATCAGCCCGCCGACATGCTGGGAGAGGTGGCGCGGAAAGCCCCGCAATTGATCGATCATTTCCAAACATTGCTTCAAGCGCGCATCGCGGGCATCCAGTCCGAGTTCTTGCAAATCTTGCAAGCTGATCTGTTTGGACCACCATTGTTGGCTCCTGGATAAAGCCGCAATCCGATCTTCTGAATAGCCGAACACCTTGCACACATCGCGGATGGCACTGCGCCTGCGATAGCGGATCAGGGTGGCGGCCAAAGCGGCGCGATGGCGGCCGTATTTCTGGTAGACATATTGGATGACCTCTTCGCGGCGCTCGTGCTCGAAATCCACATCGATGTCGGGCGGCTCATTGCGCTCGGTGGAAATAAACCGCGCAAATAAAAGATCGTTTACGGCCGGATCGACCTCGGTAACGCTTAGGCAATAGCAAATGGTGGAATTGGCCGCCGAGCCGCGCCCCTGGCAAAGAATGCCTTGGTTTTTGGCGAATTGCACAATATCGGCCACCGTCAGGAAATAGGGTGCGTAATTGAGTGTTTGGACGATTTCCAGTTCGGAGGCCAAAGCCTCCCGGACTTTAGCAGGAATGCCTTGCGGGTAACGCTTTTGTGCGCCCTCCCAAGACAAAGCTGCGAGGGCCTCTTGGGCGGTGGCGTAGCCCGCAACCGTTTCATCAGGGTATTGGTAGCTGAGTTCGTCCAAGGAAAAACGCACGCCATCGAGAAAGTGGAGGCTTTCGCTGACAGCTTGCGGCGCATCGCGATAGAGGCGAAGCATTTCTTCTGGTGCCTTGATATAGCGCTCGCTATTGGCAGCCAGCAATGTTCCAGCATTGTCGAGCGTGGTCTTTTCACGCACACAGCAGAGCACATCCAGCAAAGCGCGGCGCTCGGGGATGTGATAAAGTGGCTGCGTCGTGGCGATCAGCTTTGCGCCGGTGTTTTCCGCCGCGGCTTTGAGCAAGCGCAGGCGGCGGCGATCCTCGCCATCAAAAGCGCAGTGCGCCGCCAGCCAGGCCGCGCCGCAGGCATTTTTGACGGCACTTAGGGTTGCCTGCAAAATATCATCTGGTGCAGTGCCTGGTAATAGATCCGGCACGATAATGATTTGCTGATCTTGGGCGTGTTGCAAGAGGTCGTCGAGATAAAGCCAGCATTCACCTTTGGGCGCGCGGCCATTGCCCAATGTCAGCAGGCGGCACAAGCGCGCATAGGCAAGACGGTTTTTTGGGTAGATGAACATCTCCGGTGTTTGATCCGCAAACACCAAATGCGCGCCCACGATCAATTTGATCTGCGCCTGTTTGGCATTTTCATGCGCGCGCACGATGCCGGCAAGGGTGTTGCGATCAGCCACGCCAATACCGGCCAAGCCCTGGCGCTTGGCCTCATCGACCATCTCCTCGGGGTGGGAGGCGGCGCGTAGAAACGAAAAATTCGTGGCCGCGCACACCTCGGCAAAGCCGATCATGTTAAAAAACCGATCATGCAAATAACCCTTGAATGAACCAACGCGGCGGGGCGTCCAGATCGGCGGCCTCATAAAGGCCTTCGCGGTAAAGCCAAAAGCGGCGGCCGTCTTGATCTTCCACGCGATAATAATCGCGCGCCCGGGCCGAGGGGGCATGCAGCCAATGCGGCGCGATGCGCTCGGGTCCTTCGGCGCGCACGAGGCGATGCAGCACCCGTCGCCAGCGGAAACGCGCCGGCGGACCGTCTGGCACCGAGGCGATCACCTCGATCGGCTGGCTTTTGCCAAGCAGGAAAAGCGGCCGCCGCATCACGTTATCCCTTGGGGGCGTTGGCGCTGGCATGGCACTGTGCGTCCTCTCAGCGAGGAAAGGCGCAAAATAGCTGGCACGCTCTGGCGCGTGCACATCCCGCAGCGTGACATGGCCCGCGCGCCCCGCGCCCAAACGCGCGCAGATCGCATCCATCAGCCGCGCCTCAGCACGCAGATCGCGCTTTGCCGCCGGGGCCAAATCGGTGGTGTGAAAAATAATGGGCGCGATTTCAAGTGCATCCAGGCGCATGGCTTCGAAACCGGATTCGGCATCCAGATTTTCGGGTGCGCGGCAAAGCTTATCTTTGAACAATCGCGCAAGGGTTTGCGCGTCCTGCTCGGCCCGGCCCAGAGCGAGCCGCAGCCGGCGGGTCTTGGCGTCCACGCCAAACAAACTCAATTGCAACAGGCGCGCGCCAAGGCCGCGTTGAGCAAGCTTTGCCGCCAGATCATCGCATAAATCATGGGTAACACGCGTGATCGCATCCAGCGTCAAGATGGGCTCGGCAAGGCGGCGCAAGGCAAAGACAGGCGGCGGCGGGCGGCGCGCATGCAAGGCTTCTGGTGCGCGGCCAAGGGCTTGATCCAAGCGCAAAATGGCATTCTGCCCCGCCCGTGCCGTGAAGGGCCGGCGCGGCGCGTGCATGATTTGGCCGATGCTTTCCAGGCCCAAGCGTTTGAGTAAAGCCGCGGCCTCATCTGTCAGGCGCAAAGCAAAGAGCGGGAGAGGAGCCAAGGCATTTTGCAGATTATCTTCTGTAACGATGCGCGCCTGGCCAAAGCGGGCACAAGCCCAGGCCGCGCCGGGATTGGGCGCGATCGCCGCGCGGACGTTGAAGCTTTGCTTGCGTAAGCCGTGCTTCAAGGCGCGCAGCATCTCTATTTCGCCGCCGAATAAATGCGCGCAGCCTGAGATGTCCAGAAACAGGCCGTCTGGTGGATCCAGCGCCACGATGGGCGAGAAGCGCTCGCACCAGGCGGCGATCTCGTCCAGCAAAGCCAAATCCGCCGCGTTATCGGCTGCCTGCGTCACCAAATCCGGTCGCAGCGCGCGCGCGTCGGATAAAGATAAGCCTGGGCGTAAGCCGGCTTTATCGGCAGCCTCATCCAAAGCGGTGATGATGAAGGCATTGCCAATCTTGGCATAAAGCGCGAAGGGATGCCCGCCGGCTTTTGCAATGCTGCTATAGCGCAAGCGATCAGTGGATAAGCGCGGCAAATGCACCGCCATCCAGCGGGTTTCCTGTGCTGTCATTGGCGGTGCCTTCAGGCTGCATTCTGTATCCGGCGTGGGGAGTTTCTTGAAATCTGTGCTCATGGGCATTCCAATCCATGCGCCAAGATTGCGTGGCAAAGCCGGCGCGGTTTCGATCGAGCAAAACGTGGAAAGAGGGCGCGCCGATTTCTCGCGTCCCCACAGCGTGATCCGATGGGGCGGCCTTGACGCGCCATCGGCTTCGGGCGGCGCTTGGCGTCAGCGGATCAAAGCGCAGCAGCACACAGCGCGCGCCGCTTTTTTCGGCCTGCAAAAGCAAACGCCGCGAGGCCGTCAGGCTCAAGGATTTGGCGCTGTGCGCGATGGTGCACAGCACATGCGCGCAGGGCAGGCTCAAAGCCTGTTCACTGACCCATAAGGCGTCCAATTGATTTTGCGTGCGCACCAGAACCAATTTGCGCGGATCGATCCCAAATTGCGCCAGCCCTTCGGCATAGGGTGCGCCATGCTCGGCGAAGCTGTGCTCTGGCGCGGCCCAGAGCAACACGCCGTCTTGAGCCAAGGCACCGGCTTGCAGCCAAGCCAAGGCAAAGCCGAGAGCCGCCGGGGCATCGCTGCTTTCGGCTGGGGCGATTTCGATCAAAGGGCTATGCGCCGCCGCGCTGTGCGCAGCATGAAAGCCCCCGTGTGACGCCTCAAAAGCCTGGATCGGCCGGTGTTCTAGATTGCCAAGCATCGTCATAGAACGATACTAGAACGAAAGCGGAACACAAATCAAGCGCTGCAAAGCGCATGGAGGCTCAATCAGGAGCGGTCAGCGCACGCTCAACCGCCTCCAGGCGATCCTTGCCGAAATACAGCTCTCCGGCCACCACAAAGCTGGGGATGCCGAAGGCCCCGTGCGCAGCGGCTTGCTGCGTGGAGCCAGCGAGTTTG
>JAKFWI010000166.1 GCA_021731965.1 Hyphomonadaceae bacterium
GGTCAATGGGGCGTGCGCTTATGGGGCGATGGGGCGCTTGGCGGCGGGGGAAACCTCGTTTCTCGCCATGCTGGGTGGATTCTTCCTCGGCGCAAAACTAGGGCAGGAGGTATTGCTTGGCGCGTTTCAGCCCGAGCGCGAGACATTCGCTTTTGCCGGCTCTAGCTTGGGCGCGCTGTGTGCTTTGCTGGTGCTGTTTCTCGTGTTGCAAGCCAAGCGGGCGCGCCAGGGTGCGGCGAGCTGGGCCGAGCTGGCGCAAATGCTGCGCGCGCGCAAATGGCCCGTTTCCCTGGCCATGTTGACCATCGCGCTGGCCAATGTGGGGCTGATCGCTTTGCTATCGCACTGGACCTATACCGGACTGCTGATCGATCTTGCGGCTGATAATCAGCGGGCCGACGCGCTGCGTGCCGGGCTGGCGCTGATCTTTCTCGCAGGCGCTGTTGCGGGGGCTGTCAGCGCCGGGCGCTTTCGCTGGCGGGGCATGGCGTGGAGTGAGATGGGGGTGCGCGCGCTAGGCGGCGCGCTGATGGGCGTGGGCGCGATCTTGATCCCCGGCGGCAATGACGGCTTGGTGGTCATGGGCGTGCCGCTGATGCTGGCGGGGCCGGTGCTGGCTTACCTCGCCATGTCCGCCACCGTGCTGGCAGGCTTTGCCATTCAGCGGTATCGGCCAAGGAGCCACAGCGCGGCATGAGGGCAGCGGCCGTCTTGCAAAAATCGCCGGCCTTCTTTACTGGCTGCCCATGAATATTCGCGATGCCTTGACCTTCGACGATGTATTGCTGGAGCCCGGCGTGTCGGACGTGCTGCCAGCCCAGGCCGATGTGCGCACCCGGCTGACACGCAGCATCAAGCTGAGCATCCCCCTGATGTCTGCCGCCATGGACACCGTAACCGAGGCGCGGCTCTCCATCGCCATGGCGCAGGCGGGCGGCATCGGGGTTATCCACCGCAATCTGTCTCTGGAAGAGCAAGCGGCGCAGGTGCGGCAGGTCAAGCGCTTCGAGAGCGGCATGGTCATTGATCCGGTCACGCTTTCGCCCGATGCCACGGTGGCGGACGTGCGGGCGCTACGCGATCGCCACCGCGTTTCGGGTTTTCCCGTGGTGGAAAAAGATGCCAACGGCCAGCCCGGCAAGCTTTTGGGCATCATCACCAATCGCGATACGCGCTTTGCCGAAGATCCCAATGAAAAGGTCGCGGCGCTGATGACGCGTCAGGTGATCAGCGTGCGCGAAGGGGCCCCACCAGAGGAGGCGCGCCGCCTCCTGCACAAGCATCGGATCGAGCGCCTCGCGGTGATCGATGACGAGGGCCGCTGCGTTGGCCTGATTACCGTCAAGGATATGGACAAGGCGCAGGCGCATCCGGGCGCTGCCAAGGATGGCCAAGGCCGGCTGCTGGTGGCTGCGGCCTCAACCGTCGGGGAGGCGGGCTTTGAACGCTCACTGGCTTTGATCGACGCGGGCGTCGATGCCCTGGTCATCGATACGGCCCATGGGCATTCGCTGTCGGTGCTGCAGGCGGTGGAGGCCGTGAAGCGTCACTCCAACCGGGTGCAGGTGATTGCCGGCAATATCGCCACACGCGAAGGAGCCCTGGCTTTGATCGGCGCTGGGGCCGACGCGGTCAAGGTGGGCATCGGGCCAGGCTCCATCTGCACCACGCGCATCGTGGCGGGCGTCGGGATCCCGCAGCTTACCGCCATCATGGATGCGGCCGAGGCCGCCCTTAAGGCGGACGTGCCGGTGATCGCCGATGGCGGCATCAAATTCTCGGGGGATTTGGCCAAGGCGCTGGCTGGCGGGGCGGAGGTGGCGATGATCGGCTCACTTTTGGCCGGCACCGAAGAGGCTCCGGGCGAGGTTTTTCTTTATCAGGGGCGATCTTATAAGGCCTATCGCGGCATGGGTTCGCTGGGGGCCATGGCACGCGGCTCCGCGGATCGCTATTTCCAGAAAGAGGTATCGGATCAAATGAAGCTGGTGCCCGAAGGTATCGAGGGCCGCGTCGCCTTCAAGGGCCCGGTGGAGCCCATTTTGCATCAGCTGGTCGGGGGGCTGCGCGCCGCCATGGGTTATACTGGTGCCAGCGATTTGGCGCAGCTGCGTGCGCGGGCCCGCTTTGTGCGCATTTCGTCTGCCGGCCTGCGCGAAAGCCATGTGCACGATGTGGCCATCACCCGCGAGGCCCCCAATTACCCGCTGGGTGGAGTATAGGAAATGTGCGGGCGCTATCCCACCGCCCATTTGCGCTGGGCTGAGATTTACGCATTGCTTGAAGGCTTTCTGGAGGGTTGGGATGCGCCACAAGACGATCCACCCGAGCGTTACAACATCGCCCCGACCCAAATGGCCCCAATAGTCACGGCCGCCGGCAATAACCGCGCGGCGGGATGCATGGCCCGCTGGGATTTCGTTCCCAACTTTCACAAGGGGCCATTGGAAGCCAAGAAATGGTCCAGTTTCAACGCCAAGCTTGAGACATGCGCTGCGTCACCGGCCTTTCGTCAGGCCGTGCGCCATCGCCGCTGCCTCGTGCCCAATCGCGGTTTTTTCGAATGGCGCAAAATCGAGGGCTCTAAGCACCCAATGCTGCTGGAAAGCGTTGATGGGGGCATCTGCTTTTTTGCAGGGCTTTGGGATGAATGGAGCGGCGAGCACAAAGGCGTGGATGTTTACTTCACCAGCTTTACCATTTTGACTTGCCCCCCCAATGCTTTGGCAGCGCAAGTGCATGATCGCATGCCAGTTATCCTTCTGCCGGAGGATTACCAAGCCTGGCTGTTTGGCGAGGCACCCGACGCGTTGGCGCGCGCCGGGCCTCATCCAGCGCAACTCATGCGCATGCGGGCAGTCAACCCCCTTTTGGGCAATGTGCGCAACGATCATCCTGCCTTGATCGCCTGAAGCATGCGGTGGGCGAACTTGCGCCGCGCCAAGCGCGCCGTTAGAGCATGCCTTGATCAAGCGGATTGGCAGCATCCAAAGGGCAGGGCCAATGGCCATTGATGAAAAAACAGTGCAGCGCGTTGCGCATTTGGCCAGATTGGCGCTGCCGGCAGACCGGCTGGCCCCCATGGCCCAGGAAATCTCCGGCATCTTGGCCTGGATTGAGCAATTGCAGGAAGTTGATGTCAAAAACGTCGCGCCAATGACCAGCGCGGTGGCCGGCTTTGCTTTGCCACTGCGCGAGGACGTGGTCACCGAGGGGGCCAATGCCGCGGCCATTTTGGTGAATGCCCCCAAAGCGGAGCACGGATTTTTTGTCGTGCCGAAGGTGGTCGAGTGAGTGATCTGACAGCCCTGACCTTGGCCGCTGCCCTGGACGGCATGGAGAAAAAGCGCGTCTCTTCGCTAGAGCTGACGCAAGCCTTCCTGCGCGCCATCGAAGCGGCGAACCCGCACCTCAACGCCTTCGTCACCGTCACGGCGGAGCGTGCCTGCGCGATGGCCAAAGCCAGCGATGCGCGGCGCGCCAAAAAGGGCCGTGTGCCGCTGCCGCTTGATGGCGCACCTTTGGGCATCAAGGATTTGTTTTGCACCGAGGGCGTGCGCTCTACTGCCGGATCGCGGATTTTGGGCAATTTCATCCCCCCGTATGAGAGCAGTGTAACCCAGCAGCTGTGGCGCGATGGTGCCGTGATGCTGGGCAAGCTGAACATGGATGAATTCGCCATGGGCTCATCCAACGAAACCTCAGCCTTTGGGCCTGTTTCCAGCCCTTGGCGCAAGCCTGGCTCAAATGCCAGTTTGACGCCGGGCGGCTCCTCGGGGGGCTCAGCGGCGGCGGTGGCGGCTGATCTCTGCCTTGGTGCAACCGCCACCGATACTGGCGGCTCCATCCGCCAGCCCGCGGCCTTCACCGGGACGGTGGGGATCAAGCCCACCTATGGGCGGTGTTCGCGCTGGGGGATCGTGGCTTTCGCCTCTTCCTTGGATCAAGCCGGGCCGATCGCCAAGACGGTGGAGGATGGCGCCATCCTGCTGGGCTCCATGGCCGGGCATGATCCGCGCGATTCCACGTCTTTGGCGCAAGCCGTGCCCGATTTCCGCAAGGCCTGTGGCCGCTCGGTCAAGGGCCTGAAGATTGGCGTGCCCAAGGAATACCGCGTGGACGGCATGCCGGCGGAGATTGAAAACCTGTGGACGCAGGGCGTGGCCTGGCTGCAGGAGCAAGGTGCCGTGATCCGCGACATCTCCTTGCCGCACACCAAATACGCTTTGCCCGCTTATTATATCATCGCGCCCGCGGAGGCCTCCTCCAATCTCGCGCGCTATGATGGCATGCGCTATGGCCTGCGGGTCGAGGGCAAGGACCTCACGCAGACCTATGAGAAATCGCGCGCGGAAGGCTTTGGCGCAGAGGTGCAGCGGCGCATTTTGATTGGTGCCTATGTGCTAAGCGCCGGTTATTATGACGCGTATTATTTGCGGGCACAAAAGGTACGGGCGCGCATAGCGGAGGATTTTACCACCGCCTTTGCCGAGGTGGATGCCATCCTAACCCCCACCGCGCCATCGGCGGCCTTTGCGTTGGGGGAGCGCAGCGGCGATCCTATCCAGATGTATTTGAACGATGTTTTTACGGTGACGGCCAATCTGGCCGGCCTGCCAGGCATCTCGGTGCCGGCCGCGCTCGATGGGGCGGGCTTGCCGCTGGGGCTGCAGGTCATTGGCCGCGCTTTGGATGAAGAGACGGTGTTCGCTTGCGCCGCGGCCATCGAGCGCGCTGCCGGCTTCACAGCCAAGGCAAAGCCGTGGTGGTGACCGGAAGGCAGTCAAGGCGTTAAAAAAGTGTAACCGCTTGACGGCAGACTGGTTAGGGTTTTGCTGAAACACCGCGAAGGGGCATCAGACATGTTGGCCAGCCTGTGGCGCACTTTGATTGGCTTGGTTTTGACGGCCGTGATGATCGCCACCTTGTTGGCCTGCGCGATCACCTTTAGCGCGCGCTCTTTTCAGCACAATTTCGCTCAGATATCAGGCAATGCCACGGGCGTGGTGTCGCTTGCGGCCATCGGCCGCATCGCCCAGCAGAATGCGGCGCAAGAGGCCGTCATCGCGCCGCTGCGTCTTGAGCTCAACGAACGCCAGCGCAGCGAGGGTGAATTGGGTGCCAAGCTGGCGAGCTTGAGCGAAGCAGCGCAAGAAGCGGCCACCCGGGCGGATTTGGCGTTGAAGCCATTAGAGCAACGGCTCGGTCAGGCTGCTGGAGCGGAAACGGGCCTGGAGGCAGGGGCACTGGCTCAGCGGATTTCGGCGTTGGCCTCTAGCGAGCAATTAACCGATCCCGATCGCGCGGTTCTCGCGCAGGCCTCCAAACTGCTCGATACCATGGTGCGCCGGACGGCGCAGGCCAACGATACCGCCGCCTCACAGGATCGCGCGCGCGAGGAAGTTGCCTACACACAAGGCGTGATCGCGGCGCGCGAAGCCCAGGCCCAGCAGCTTGAAGGCGCGTTTACCGGTAATTTTGATCAAATCCGGGCCGAGATCGAGGCGCTGGAGAAAACCAGCCCTTACGGCATGGGCCTGACGCTGGCGCAGATCCACCCGGCCTTTCTTTCCACTTTGCTCGCGTGCTTGTCTGGGGCCCTGGGTGCCATCTTTTACTTGTTTCCAGCCTTCATGGCGGGAATGAAGCAGGTCAATCTCTGGCAAATTGTCATGCGCTGGTTGATGGGTGTCACCTCTGCTTTCGTGTTCATGGTCGTTGCCAATGCGGCCGATTCGCTGCTGGGCTTTGGCGGCGCTGCTGCAGCCGCGCCCCAACCCAGTTTGAATCCCTTCACGATATCTGGCTTGGGCCTGGTGGCGGGTGTCATGGCGGATGATATCGCGCAATGGATCCATCAGCGCGGCGCGTTCTTGTTCAGCCAGGGACAAGTTGGCCAGGTGGTGCGCGGGATCGAAAGTATCTCCACGCCCGGGGCCAAAAGCAGCACGGCCGACGTGAATGCCGGCCTGGGCGGCATGGCCAATCCGCATGGCGGGCCTGGCGATCCGGTTTGAGCCTTTCCGTTGCAGTCCAAGGAACACGACGCATGCTGGCATGGGTAGCGCTGCTGTGCGCGGGGCTGTTGGAAATCGTTTGGGCGGGGGGGTTGAAGCAGATTGACTGGTCACGACCCGTGACGGTTATGTGGCCGCTCGGCGCGCTGGCGGGCAGCATGGCCTTGCTGATCTGGGCCGTGCGCGTGATCCCGATAGGCACCGCCTATGCGGTGTGGACCGGGATTGGGGCGGTTGGGGCGGCTGCCATCGGCATGTATCTCTATGCAGAACCCGCCACTTGGCCGCGTTTGGCCTGTATTGGCTTGATTCTGGCCGGGGTGATTGGCCTGCGGGTGTTCTCATGAAGGGCCGCGTGCTGATTATCGCCGGCTCAGATTCTGGCGGCGGCGCAGGCATCCAGGCCGATATCAAGACCGTCACCGCGCTGGGCGGCTATGCCGCTAGTGCCATCACCGCATTGACCGCGCAGAACACATTGGGCGTGTTTGGGATTTTTCCCGTGCCGCCGGCCTTTGTGCGCCAACAGATCGAGGTGGTGCTCGCCGATATCGGAGCCGATGCGATCAAAACCGGCATGCTAAGCGAGTGCGCCATC
>JAKFWI010000045.1 GCA_021731965.1 Hyphomonadaceae bacterium
GGGGATGGCTCTCTTGAGCATTAGGGCGTTTGGCAGGGCGGCCGTCGAGTTGTTGGCGGCGCGGCCGGTTAGTGCGGCGCGCGCGCAGATCAGCAAGATCGAACGGCCCAATTTCACTCGGTCCGGAGCCGGCATGGTGATCACCGGGATCGCGCTGGGAACAGTGACGCTGCTCAATCAGGCGCAGGCCGCCCCTGATGCCGTGCGCGCCGCTTTGAGTGCGGGCTTTGTGCTTGCCAGCGCCCTGCTGGCCTATCTGCAATGGGCGATGTTCCATGGCATGGATGAGCTGCAGCGCCGCGCGACGATCGAGGCCTACGCCCTATCTGGAATTTTGGCCACTTGTGGCTTGGCTGTCGCCGCCGGGCTCGCCCCGTTCGGCTTGCTGCCAGCGCTGGGTGCCTATGAATTGCTGCTCGGCTTCTTTCTATTGCAAACGGTGGGAACGGTGTTCGTGGCCTCCAAGCGCATGGCGCAAAGCACGTGCGAGGAGGAGGGTGATGCATAATCGCCTGCGTGTTCTGCGTGCCGAGCGCGCCTGGAGCCAGGCCGATTTGGCGGACAAATTGGGCGTTTCTCGCCAAACCATAAACAGCATCGAGACCGGGAAATATGATCCGTCCTTGCCATTGGCGTTCAAGATCGCCTCGGTTTTCGGGTTGACCATTGAAGCGATTTTTGAAGCAGAACCCGCGCCTGGCGCGCGCGCAGCGGAGTAAGGCAATGCAAGCTGAAGGAAGGCAACCGAAAGAAGGCAACGCCATGTTTGGCTTGATAGGTTTATTTGCACCGACTCAAGCAGATAGAGGCTTTTTTCCGCGACGACTGTTGGTTCCATTAGTTTTGGCCCTTAGTTATCCGTTCGTTGCGGGCTTTTTTGATGGGTTGTTTGATGTTACACCGAAAGACCCTCTGCCCAATGAGGCTTTGATTGCCAGGCATATTGCCTTTGTGATTTTGACGGTGTTTTTTACAATCATTACTATTTTTTATGCTTTGCAATGGTGGAAGTTGCTCGATGAAATGGAGCGATTAATAGAGGGCACTGTGGCTGTTTGCTTTTGCGGATTGACTTGGATTGGGTGGATCATATTTTCGTGGGGCTTTGATTATTACTCAATATATGTGCACGAAGACATTCCGTTGTTCATTGCATTGCCGGTTTATCTCTTGCTTCGGGCCATCGTGCGCTGGCGATTAAAGGCTCTGTGATTATTGTTCGCCATAAGGCTTTTCGGGGTATGAGATACGGAAGATATTGATCGCAATTGCCGCGGCTGCTCTGGCCTTGAGCGCTGCCTGCCGGCGCGAGCAGAGCCGCCGCTTTGGAAGTTGAGGATTCGGATTCCACCCTGTATCTTTCCGGCACCATCCATATTCTCGGTAAGGATGTCGTTTGGCGCGATGCGCAATGGATGCAGGCCTTCGGCGGCGCAAATGGATGGCTTTCGCCCCTGGCTGGCTGCCTTGCAGCTCATCCTCGCGGCGATCGTACGTGCGGGCGGCGATCCAAATGCCGGGGTGGAGCGCGTCCTCGCGGCGGAAGTGGGCGCGCGCCCGCTCAAAACCCTGGAAACGCTGGAGCAGCGCGTCTTGGGCGATATGCGCAAGGATTATCCGCGGGCCTATGACATCTTGTTGAAGCCGCGCAATTTGGCCTGGGCGGCCATCCTGGATTCTGAAATGCGCAAGGCTGCTAGCGATTTTGAAGCTATCGGGGCTGTGCATCTGATTGGCCCTCATGGCGTGCCGCATTTGCTGCGCGCCAAGGGTTATTCTGTGACGCAAATCAACAAGTGAGCGCCGCTTCCAGATCCGCCCACAAATCCTCTAGGGCCTCGCAGCCGACGGAGAGGCGCAGCAGATCAGGCGGGCAGGGGCTATGCGGCCCCTCGACGCTGGCGCGGTGTTCGATCAGGCTTTCCACCCCACCCAGGGAGGTTGCGCGCTTCCAGAGCGTGCAGCCGGCGGCGGCGGCGATGGCGGCCTCTGGCCCGCCTCTCACGCGGATGGAGAGCATGGATCCGAAGCCGTTTCGCATTTGGCGCTTGGCCAATTCGTGACCCTCAAAGCTTGGCAGGCCAGGATAGAGCACCTGCGCAATCGCCGGGTGCGTCTCCAGGCGCTGGGCCAGGGCCAAAGCGTTGGCGCAGGCGCGCTCCACCCGCAAATGCAGCGTCCGCATGCCGCGCACCAACAGCCAGGCCTCCATGGAGCCAGATATCGCCCCGAGGCGCGCGCGGTTATCGAGGATGCGCTCCCAGAAGGTGTCCTTGGCGGCGGTGGCCAGCATGCCGGCGCACAGATCCGAATGCCCATTCAGGGCCTTAGTGGCCGAATGCATGACGAGATCCGCGCCGAGCGCAAGCGGCTGGGTCAGCAGCGGCGTGGCCACGGTGGAATCAACGATCAGCCGGGCCCCGCAGCCATGCGTGCGCGCTGCCGCCTCGGCGATATCGGTGATGCACCAGAGGGGATTGGCAGGGCTCTCAACCCAGACCAGTTTGGTGCGCCCGGGCCGCAGCGCGCCGGCCAGCGCGCCCTCTTGATGGAGCGGCGCGAAGGTGGTCTCGATGCCAAAGCGCGCCGCAGTAGAGCCTAGCCATGCCGCCAGCGCCCAATACATCACGCTGGGCGCGACGATGTGATCGCCCGGCTCCAGCGCCAAGATCGCTGCCGTGCAGGCGGCCATGCCGGATGCAAACAAGGCGCTGGCCTGCGCCCCCTCCAGCGCGCTGAGCATGGCTTCGGCTTGCTCAAAAGCGGGATTATCGGCGCGGATATAGACCCGCCCCGCGCGATAGCTGAGATCCCCCTCCCGAGCGAAGGTCGATGACATGGGAATCGAGGGAATAACCCCGCCGGAGACGGGCTCGAGCCAGCCCAGCGCCTGGGCCAGAATGGTTTGAGGGGCTTTTTCCACTGTGTATCTTCCTCCAGCGCGCCAACGGGGCGCCGATCTTTCTAATCAGTAAGATATTCTTTAGGCGAATCGGCAAGCATCACGCTCATATTCTATGAGGGCACGCATGCTTGACCGGTTGAATGAGAAACTGTCCATCGCCCAGCGGTTGGGGTTGATGTCGATCGTAATCACCTTGCCGGTGCTGACTCTGCTGAATCTTTATTGGCAGTCGGAGATGAAGCAAATCAAATTCGCCCAGCGCGAACAGATCGGGATTGAATACTTGCAGAGTATTTGGCCCGTGTTTTTCGCCCAGGTGGGCAATGAAGAAGCGCCGCCCGCTGCCTTGGCCGCCGCGAATGCGGCCGCAGGAAAGCTCGACAAAAAGCTTGGGCTGGATGGCCGCGCTCTGTTGGCCTCGGGCAAGCTCGAAGACAGCAGCAAGCTGATTGTGGCGATAGCCGATGGCTCGGGCCTGACGCTCGATCCTGATCTCGATAGCTTTTATCTGATGGATGACCTCACGATCGGGCTCCCGCAAATGCTGGAGGCGGTGCGCGGCTTAAGCGCGTCGAGCCAGGCAATTGCGGATGACCCCGCCGGCGGTAGCGGGGAAATCCTCGCGGATATTGCCGTGCTGAAACTCGCCAGCGCTAGGCATAAGGGCGATATCAACTCGGCGCTGGCAAATACCAAAGCTGACTCTGTCAAGGCAGCGCTTGAGCCGAAATCAGCAACACTCGCGGAATCGCTCGATGACTTGACCGAAGATTTGGGCGCAGGGACGATCAGCCCCGATCGCCTGGAGGAAGTTCGCACGGCCGTGGATATTTTGTGGGCGGCCGCGGCGCAAGGCATGCAGGATTTGCTTGAAGCGCGCGAAAGCCGGGTGAGCGCCAATATGTGGCTCAATGTCTTGATCGCGCTTTCGCTGGTGGCGGCCGCGGCGGGCCTGATGCTGGTGATCGTGCGCGGCATCACCTCGCGGACCGGGGGGTTATCGCAAGTTTTGGACCGACTCGCGGTTCACTACGATACCAGCGTCACCGTGCCTTATCTCAATGATGGGCACGAGTTTGGCCGCATTGCCCGCGCCGTGGAGGTGTTCAAAAGCAGCATTATCCGTAATCACGCCTTGGCGCAGGAGCAGGCGGATCAGGAAATGCAGGCAGCGCAGGATCGCGCGACGCATTTCCGCCGGCTGGCCGATGAATTTGAGCGCTCGGTTTCCGAAGCAATCGATGCGGTGGCCGCCGCCTCGGTAGAGCTCGGAGCCGCGGCAGAGAGTAATTCGCGCTCTGCCGTCACGGCGGCAAGCGGCGCGGATGTGGCCGCGACCGCCTCGCGTGCCAGCGCCGAAAGCGTACAGACGGTGGCCGCTGCGGCCGAGGAGCTGACGGCGTCCGTGCAAGAAGTGGCGGCGCGAGCCACCGAATCTGCCACAGCGGCGCGGGAGGCAGAAGAGCGCGCCAACGCCTCCTCGCGTACGATCGATGAATTGGCGGAGGCGGCGTCACAGATTGGTGCCGTCGTTCAATTGATTGGCGAGATCACCGCGCAAACCAATCTGCTCGCACTTAACGCGACCATCGAAGCGGCACGCGCCGGCGAGGCGGGGCGCGGCTTTGCGGTGGTGGCATCCGAGGTCAAATCCTTGGCGGAGCAAACCGCCCGCGCGACGGACGAAATTCGCGGCTATGTCGATCGCATCGGCGGAGCAACGCGCCATGTTGTGTCCAGCATCGCAGAGGTGGCCAGCACCATCACGCGTGTTACCGTAACCTCAGGAGCGATCTCCGACACGCTGCAAGAGCAGATGTCCGCGGTGCGTGAGATCAGCGCCCGCACTGCCGAGGTGTCCGGCACCACGACGCAAGCCGCCAGTGCCGCCGCAGGCGTGCGTGAGGCGGCGCAAGAAAGCGGCGTCACAGCGGAGCAATCGCGCGAAGCGGCCAGTCAATTGTCTCAGCAGGCGGAATTGCTGCGCCGCGCGGCGACCGCCTTCATTGCCACGGTGCGGGCCGCTTAGCGCAGCGTATTCTCGATAGCCGCTCAGCGCTGCGGCGGGCGCCCGCGTGGTGGCCCGCCAGGTGGTCCGGGGAGTTCAAGCGCGGTTTGCGCTGCACCGACTGCCCGGCGGTAAAGCTCTGGGCGGCTAATCTGGCCATCTTTATTGGCGTCGAGCAGGAAAAAACGGCTATTGAGGCCGTTTAGGAATTTTTCCTGAGTAATATCGCCATCAAACTCGCTGTCAAAGGCGAAGCGCGGCAAGGCATCGGCGGAGCCGAATACGTTAACCTGCCAAGCCTGCAGGGCGATAATGCCGATTTTGGGCGCGCCTTTGGATGCGGCCAGCCAGGCTTGCACCGCCCCCGCGGCAAATTCCGGCTGGCTGATCAATCGGTCACGATTGGTATCGAAATCACCCAGCAGCAGGGCATCGATCGCGGCTGTTGGCGGCACGCCGATTTGCCGCGCGACAGCCGCATCGTTGCGGCCTTGGACTGGCGCGCATGCGCCCAAAGCCAGCACAGACAGTGCAATCCAGGTGTGCGCCTTCATGCCGGGCTTCCTTTGAATAGTATTTCTCTTGGCCCTCAAGACAAGCGCCAAGTCAGTTGCGCTAACCAGTGCACAAGGGCGGCCCGCCTGCAACCGCGCATCTTCCACACAGGGAAGAATGCGCGGTGCAGAGCAGATTTTAGCGTTGAAGCGGCCGAAGCGCCTGCAATTCGGCCTGGGTCACATTTGCGTTGCCGTCACTATCGGCCCGGGTGAATTGCTGCTGGCCAGCGGCGGCGAATTCCGCCGGGCTGATTTTCTTATCCCCATCAGCATCGAACCGCGCCAACAGGCCACCACCAGGCGGGCCGCCAGCCGCACCTGCAGCGCGCCCCGCCAAGCGCCCCTGGCCGGCACCGGCGCGATCTTCGGCAGTCAAAAAGCCATCGCCATTGACATCCAGCGTCTTGAAGCGGGCGGTTTGACGCGCGCTGAATTCCGCTGCGCTGATCTGGCCGTCTTGGTTGGTATCGGCACCGTCAAAAGCTGGGTGGGCCACGGGCGAGGCTTGGCCGAAAGCCGGGGCCGCACCCAAGAGCGCCGCAAGCGCGAGCGCAAATGCCATCTGTTTCATGATCTTCCCTCATTTGCCCGCCCCGCAACAGGCACCCCATCCATCACCAATCCCGCGCTGGAGGGCAACTGACAGTTTGGCAATGTGCACGAAAAACAGCAATGGCAAGGTGGCTTGCCTATTTGCACCCCGTCGCCACAATGGCGCATGCCTGAGTTTTTACCGCCTACCTTCGCCGATCTCTATGCCACGGCTGCCCGCATCGCGCCCTATATCGTGCGTACGCCGGTTCTGCGCTCTGCCGGCCTTGATCAGCTGGCCGGCGGGACGGTGTATGTAAAGGCCGAATGCCTCCAGCGCGGCGGCGCGTTCAAGGCGCGCGGGGCGTTCAGCGCCGTAACCAGGTTGGTCAATGAAACGCGGCCCGAGGGCGTCCTGGCGTTTTCGTCCGGCAATCATGCGATTGCGGTGGCCAGCGCCGCCAAAGAATTTGGACTGAGGGCCGTTTTGGTCATGCCGGCGGACTCCCCCGCCGCCAAGCTGCAGCGGGTGGCGGCACTCGGCGCAGTGATCGTCCGCT
>JAKFWI010000254.1 GCA_021731965.1 Hyphomonadaceae bacterium
AGCGATGAATCCAATTTCGTCACCGCCTCGGAATTCAAAATCGATGGCGGCATTTCAGCGATGTAGCCGCAAGGAAGGCGCTGGCCATGAAAAGGCTGATGATGATTTTGGCCCTCGCGGCGGCGGCCTGCAACCCGCCCGCCAGGCCGGCGGCAAAGCCCGCGCCCACCGCCGAATCCGCGCCCGCCTCGGCCAGCGCTGGGCAAGGCGCGCTTTGCCCGCCTTGGAACGGGCGCTTTGACCCCAAGGGGCCGCTTTGGCTGCAAGTGGCGCGCACGCGCGAGGGGGCCTTCGTGCAATTCAGCCCGCGCGGCGTGCGCCGTGACCCCGTCACCTGCGAGACGGAGGCACAAGTGCGCATCCTCCACCGCGAGGCGCAGGATTGGACCTCCGACGATGGCAGGATTGAGGTGGCCTATGCCAAAGAGGTGCTCGCCTATCGCTTTCGTTGCGGCTCCGCCGCGTTCTTGCTGACGCAGCGGCGCTTTCTGGGCCAGGGTGAAAAGGTGATCCACGCCGAATCCTACCCGAGCGATGAAAGCGCCTGGCGGCCAATCTCCTCAGGCGGGCCCGCCGCGATTTTGTGGGGCCCCGTTTGTCAGCCGCCAAGACGATGATCCCGCTCACAATCTGAGCGGCACCAGAGCAATTGAGGCGGGATCTGCCACGGGCTCTTCAACTCCCTGGCTGGATCATCATGCTGGCCAGCAAGAGCTGCGCGCCGCTGCGGCCCAGGACTTTATCAGTAGAGGCCTGCATTTTACCGGCGAGGACTTCCGCGTTGGGCAAGGTGCCGTTGCGGTAATTCACATAGGTGTAATCGGCCACGGCCGTGCGCAAAGCATCCCGCACCCGCGGGATCATTGCCCCGACGCGGGCGCGCAGCTTGGCATCGGGGATATCGAGCCCGCAATCGACCAGGAGAATGCCCTGGAAACCATAGCCCGCAGCCACCGGGGCCGAGAGCGTCTCCAGCTGGATGTAATCGGGTGAGCTGGTCACCCGCTTGGCCGTGCGGCCCCCGCCTGAAGCGTATACGGGAGAGGCCGCCAGCAGGCATAAAGCGCTGACGAACAGGATGCGTCTTAAGCTGGTCATGGACTCAGATTACGCAAAGAGCCCTAAAAGCCGATGAACGGAGCGGTCTAAAATGTCCGAATTGCATCTGGGCTGGGAGGAATGGGCGGCGTTGCCGGAGCTTGGCGTCCCGGCCGTGCTGGCCAAAACCGATACCGGCGCGTTGACCTCCGCTTTGCACGCCATCGCCATCGAGCCCTTCGGCCCCATAGGGCGGCCTTTGGTGCGCTTTGTCGTCCAGCCCTGGCCGGGCCGTCCCGAGATCGAGATCGTCTGCTCCGCGCCTTTGCTGGGCCGGCGCGAAATCACCAGCTCCAATGGTGATAGTGAGCTGCGTCATGTCATTACCACTTCGGTGCGCGTGGGGGAGCGCTCCTGGCCCACCGAAATCACCCTGACCGATCGCACCGGCATGCGCTACCATATGCTGCTGGGCCGACGGGCGCTGGCGGAGGTGCGGGTCGATCCCTCCCAATCCTGCCTGCAAGGCGTGTTGGGCTACGGAATCTACGGCAAAGCCGCGCCGCCGCCGGTCAAGCGCTCTTTGCGCATCGCTTTGCTGACACAGGAAGCCGAAAATTATTCGTGCAGGCGGCTGATCCAGGCCGCCGAGGCGCGCGGGCATGTCATCGAGGCGCTGGAGACGCGCCGCTGCTTTATGAATATTAATTCGGCCAAGCCCGAAGTGCATTATGAAGGCCGGGTGCTGCCGCGTTTTGACGCGGTGATCCCGCGCATTGGCCCAGGCATCACCCAATATGGCTGCGCGGTGGTGCGCCAGTTCGCGATGACCGGGGCGCATTGCCTCAACAGCGCCGATGCCATCGCCGTCTCGCGCGACAAGCTGTTGGCGCATCAAATCCTGGCGCGCTATGGCGTGCCCATGCCGGTGACGGTGTTCGCCAGCGCGGCCACGGAGATTGCCGCCATTTTACCGATCGTGGGCGGGGTGCCCTTGGTGGTCAAATTGCTGCAGGCCAGCCAGGGCCGCGGCGTGGTGCTGGCGGAAAGCGAGGCGGCGGCGCGTTCGGTGATCGGGGCCTTCCAGAATCTAGAGGCGCATTTTTTGGTGCAGCAATTTGTCGCCGAGGCCAAAGGCGCGGACATCCGCCTGCTGGTGATCGGCGGCAAGGTGGTTGCGGCCATGAAGCGTCAGGCGCAGGCCGGCGATTTCCGCTCCAATCTCCACCGCGGTGGCAAGGCCGAGCCCATCCGCCCCAACAAAGAAGAGCGCGAGCTGGCGGTGCGCGCGGCGCGGATCATGGGCCTGGAGGCCGCGGGGGTGGACATTTTGCGCGCCCATGACGGCCCCAAAATCCTGGAGGTCAATTCCTCGCCGGGCCTCAATGGCATCGAAACCGTGACAGGAGAAAACATCGCCGAGCAGATGATCAGCCATCTCGAGCGCCGCCTTGGCCAAACGCCTCGCCGCCGCAAAAGCAGCGCCCGACCGCACCTCGAGAAAGTGGAATCCGGTTTCTCCGAAAGCGGGCTAATTCTTTAACTTCACGCATTTTCGCGCACCAAACCGCGAATGCATTTTTTGAAAATGCCTTGCCAGTCTTATTCACGATAGCGGCGCGTCAAACCCTGCCATAGCCATAGGTGTCATCCCGGCCCGGCGGGCCCAAGTCCACGGCGCTGGCGGCCAAAATGGTCACGCAGGCTGCGGGGCTGGCATCGCCGCTGGCCTCGGCGCGGGCCTGGGTGCGGGCCAAGGCAGCAGCGACTTGCGGCGCGGCAAACGATGTGCCGGAGACATGGGCATAGCCTTTGCCAAGCGACGCCGCCCGCACCGCCACCCCCAAAGCCGCGAACAGCACCTGCGGCCCGCGATTGGCCGCGACATAAATATGCCCCTCGCTATCTACCGCGGTGGCGGCGATCATGCCCTCATAGGCCGCCGGAAAGGCCACGGGGGTGGTGGGCCCGTCATTGCCGGCGGCCCCCACCAAAATGCGCCCCTGCTGGGCCAAACGGCGCACCGCCGCCGCCACCAAGCGGTTTTGCGGCCCCGTCAGGCTGATATTGATCACCCGCACGTCTTGCGCCGCCATCCAGGCCAGCGACGCCACGATGGCCTCCGCCGAACCGCCCTCATCGCCCTCCCCGAACACATCGGCGGCATAGAGGCCGGCACCGACCGCCGCGCCCTGGAAATCCTTGTCCTGGCCAACCAACAAAGAGGCGACGGCGGTGCCATGCGGGGCCGCCATCAGCTTGCCATCGCCAAAGGCCGCGACATGCACCTCCGCGCCGCGCAGCGAAGGGTGATTGGCGTCTACGCCCGTATCGATCATGCCGATGCGCAAACCGTGCCCGCCCGCGGCGGTAGCGGCTTGGCTGCTGGCCCCGGAGCCGCTCTCGCCGCCCAAGGAGGGATCAAATACATGGTTCAGCTCGTAATCGCCCTGCGGGTCCACGCCGCGCAAAGCCGCCAGCGCCTCCTGCGATGGCAATCTGAAGGGCGCGCGCAGCACCACCAGCCGCAGGCCGACCGCCCCAAACTCCCGCACCCGCAGCACCCGAAAGCCCAGCGCCTGGGCCTTGCTCAAGGCTTCGGGGCTGGGATCGATGGCCAGGATCTGGCGATTGATCACCAGCGCCCCGCCGCGCAAACGCTCCAGCCGCCGGCCAATGGCGGCGCGCCGGCGCTGATCCAGGTTTTCACGCCAAGAAACCAGCCGATCCAGCCGGTCCGACCGCTGGGCTTGCAGCGTACGCCAGGCAAGCGGGCGATCACGCCCCCGCTGAAAACGCTGGCCGAAGGCATCGGCGACGGGCAACGCCGCCATCAGGAGCGCCAGAAATACGATCAACCCCTTGCGGCGCATCCAGCCCAATCCTCTTCGAATCCATTTACATAACGCGCGGTCGGGGGCAATTCATCCCGCGCGAAGCCCAACGAGGGAGATGAAGCGCCGCCAAAGCCTGCACGCAGGCCCACAAAGCTAAGCATCGGAGGATTCCTGCGATGCCGCCGCTGCCAGAGCGCATTCAAGAAAACTGGAGTCCGGTTTTGCGTCCGAATGCGCTGTCTAGCGCATTTTCAACAAAAAGCCTGCCCCGGACTTGATCTTGGGTGTAGTCGCGGTTTTGTGCCCGAAAATGCGCCAATTCAATGTTCTAGAGTATCGGACCCAACAAAATCCGGCTCGGATTTTGCCTGCGATACTCTACGGACGAAACCACGCGGCCTTGCCGTTATCGAGGTGCGTATGCATGACCCAAACCGCCCAATTCCGCGCCGCACTCGCGGCTCTGATCCCGCGCATGCGGCGCTTCGCGCGGGCGCTGACCGGCAATGTGGCCGACGCGGACGATTTGGTGCAGGACACGCTGGAGCGTGCCCTCACCCGGCAGGCGCAATGGCGCGAGGGCACGCGGCTGGATAGCTGGGTGTTTCGTATCGCGCAGAATTTATGGATCGATCGCACCCGCTCGCGCCGGGTGCGCGGTGAAGTCAGTGACGAAGAGGCGCTGTTGGCTGCCCCCGGGTTCGACGGGCGCGCAGCCGCAGAGGCACGCGATCAATTGGATAAGGTACGCAAGGCGATGGCCGCCATGTCAGAGGAGCAACGTGTCGTGGTGGGGCTGGTGTTGATCGAAGGGTATTCCTACCGGGAGGCGGCCGATATCATTGGCGCGCCCGAAGGCACGGTCACCAGCCGCCTGTTTCGCGCCCGCGCCGTGCTTGACCAAGCCTTTGCAGAGGAGATCGCCCGATGAGCGACACGTTTGAACGGCTGATGGCCTTCGTCGATGGGCAGGTGGACGCCGCCGAGAGCGCGCCGATTCGCGCGGCGCTGCAAGTCGATGGCGCGCTGCAAGCCAAAGAGGGCGAATGGCGGGCCCAGTCGCAGGCGCTGCGCGCCGCCTTCGATCCGATTTTAGAAGAGCACGTGCCCGAGCGGCTGCGCGCGCAAGTCGCGCCACAGGCTGAAGTTTTGCGCTTTCCCTCCTGGCGCGCCCATTGGCGCGGCCTCGCCATTGGGGCTGGCGCGCTCGCGGCGGCCGCTTTGCTGGGGTTCCAGTTCGGAACGGGCAACAACGAGGGCCTGTTGCGCTCCACCCCTGAAGGGGTGAGGGCCAAGGGGGCCTTGGCCCAAGCGCTGGAACGGCAAGCCTCCGGCCCGGCCGCGGGTAAAGCCGTGGCCATCGCCTTCACGCTGACCGCGCAAGACGGCGCGCCTTGTCGGGCCTTTCGCGTGCCAGATCAAGGGCTTGACGGGCTAGCCTGCCGCGCCGAAGCGGGCTGGAGCGTCATCGCGCTGGGTACGCAAACCAAGGGCGCTCCCGCCAGCTTCCGCCCCGCAGCCGGCTTGTCGGCCGGCGTGCTGGCGGCGCTGGACGGGCTGCAAGGCAGCGATACCTTAGACGCCGACGCAGAAGCCGCGCGGATCAAGGCCAAATGGCGCTGAATGGGCCAGCCTATTCGGCCGCGACCCGCGCCAAAGCCCGCTGATCAATGCCGAAATTGATGGTCTGCAGATATTGCATGCCGGCATTGGCGATGGCGTCACCAACCATTTCATCTCCCTCGCTCTTCAGCTCCTCCATGTTCACATAGGTGGCATAGAAAGCGCGGGTGCGATCGGTGATGATATTGGCATTGACCAAAGTCTTGACCAGCACACGGAAAATGTTGGTGGCTTCGCTCATCATTTCGCGGCGCGTATCATCCGTCATGATGATCTGGTATTCTGCCATCACCCGGGCCGGATCGAGGCCAAATTCCGCGTAGATGGTCTCCATCTGGTGCGGCGCGACCAAGTTGAACAGCAGCGTCTGGAAGCAATGCGCTGCCCAGTTTTCTACGATCTCGTGCTCTTCCTGCGTGAGCCGCGGGATCGTGCGATCCGCCCAGATCTTTCCGAATTTGTGGTGAAACGCCTCATCGGTCATCACCAATTGCACGAGCTTGCGCGCCAACGGATCATTCCAGCGGTTGAAGATCGTGGCGAAGGCACCCATGGCGAGGCCCTCAACCAGCATTTGCATGCCGACGATCTTTTTATAGACCTCCGGGGCGTGCACGATTTCCTCAAGCAAGCCGCTCAACACCGGGCTGGCAGGCATGGCCCTGCCCCAGCGCGCGCGAATGTACTTGGCAAACGCCGTGACATGGCGGCCCTCTTCGCGGCACTGATTGGCGGCATATTCCTGCGCGCCAGGATCGCGCAGCACGTGGCACAGCGAAGCTGAAAGGTTCAGCGCGCCCTGCTCCCCGTGCAAAATCCCCGAGATCTGCCAAAGCGCCATTTGATTGATGAAGCGCACGCGCTCTTTGGGCTTATCGGCAAAGTAATCGGCCACATAATCGGTATTGAGCGCCGGCACCAATTCGTCGGGAATGATCTGCTCATTCTCCATATCGAAGGGCTCGCTGAAATCGATATAACGCGCATCCAGCGGATCCCAGAAGTGATC
>JAKFWI010000173.1 GCA_021731965.1 Hyphomonadaceae bacterium
GATTTTGACGGCTCGATTCCTCTCGCGCAACGGGGCGGCCATCGATATCGAGAAGGTCAAAGAGGGGGAACGCTGGCTCGTTGATGGCGATATCGGCGTCAGCAGCATTGCGCGCCAGCCGCCGGATCAAGTCATCGAAGAGGGCGTGTTCTGGGATGGGCCCACGGCCGAAGCC
The DNA here is from genome assembly GCA_021731965.1 of Hyphomonadaceae bacterium. GTDB lineage: Bacteria > Pseudomonadota > Alphaproteobacteria > Caulobacterales > Aquidulcibacteraceae. The sequence continues at coordinate 176 of JAKFWI010000173.1, forward strand.
CAAGTATCGATCGAGGCCGAGGCGGCCCGCGGCGCGGGCTTCAGAATCGGTGACGAGCTGGGCTTTGAGGTGGCGGGCGTGCCCATCAGCGCCAAGCTGACCTCTCTGCGCCGCGTAGACTTCGGGGGGTTTGGGGCCAATTTCGCGATCCTTTTTTCTCCCGGTGCCATTGATGGCGCGATCACCAGGCATGTGGCGATCGCCCGGCTGGAAAAAGATGAGGAGGAGCGCGTCGTGAAGGCGCTGGCCGGGCCCTTCCCCAATGTGGGCGTGCTGCGTATCCGCGATGCCTTGGCGGCGGCGGCAGAGCTGTTTCGCAGCTTGCGCTTGGCGGTCCAGGCGGTGGCAGCCATCGCCATCGTTTCGGGGGCGCTGGCGGTGGCGGGGGCAGTGGCCGCCGGGGCGCGCCGGCGCGTCTATGAGGGCACGGTGCTGCGCGCCATGGGGGCCACGCGCACGCAAGCCTTGCTGGCCGTGGCCATCGAGCTGGCGCTAACCGGCGCAGCGGCGGCCGGCATTGGCGCGCTGCTGGGCTTTGGCGCGGCCTATGCCTTGATCGTTCGGGTGTTCGAGGCGGACTGGAGCCTGCATTGGCCGGTGGCCGTGGAGGTGATCGGCTCGGCCATCGCCATTTTGGGCCTGGCGGGGGCGGTGGCCGGCTGGTTTGCCTTATCCGACCCGCCCGCGCGCACGCTGAAGGCGGAACGCGCGACGGCGTGAGGGCGGTGATCGGCTCTATGCCGCGTTCATCGTCAGCAATTCATAGGCCGCGACCAGTTCACCATCCTGGTTGGTGACGCTGACGGCCCAGCGCGCCTCGCCCATATCGGGCTTGGTTTGTTTCTTGGCCTTGACGGTCAGCGCGACACGCATGCGATCCCCGGGCTTGAGCGGCTTGATAAAGCGCAGATGCTCCAGCCCATAATTGGCCAGCACCGGGCCGGGTGCGGGATCGACAAACAGCCCCGCGGCAAAGCTCAAAATCAGATAGCCATGCGCCACGCGCCCGCCAAACAGCGGATTGGCACGCGCCGCCGCCTCATCCATGTGAGCGTAGAACGTATCACCGGTGAAGTGGGCGAAATGCTCGATATCGCTGAGCGTCACCTCACGCTCCGGCGTGTGGAAGGTATAGCCGATGGCCAATTGCCCCAGGCGTTGGCGGAATGGGTGTTCTGCCCCGGTGGTGAGCGGCGCGCCTGGCTGGTGCTCCCCCGTGATGCGGGCGATCATGGCCGGAGAGCCTTGCACGGCCGTGCGCTGCATATAATGCATGATGCCGCGCAGGCCGCCCATTTCTTCGCCGCCGCCCGCCCGGCCCGGCCCACCGTGCAGCAGATTGGGCAAAGGCGCGCCATGCCCGGTGCTTTCTGCCGCGCAATCGCGGTCCAGCACCAGCACGCGCCCATGCTGGCAGGCGCTGCTTTCCAGCAGGGCCGCGGCGAAATCCTGATCATGGGTGATCACCGAAAGCGCCAGGGAGCCACCGCCAAGATTGGCCAAAGTGGCCGCATCCGCGCCGTCCCGATAGGGGATCATGGTCGCCACCGGCCCGAAGGCTTCGATTTCATGCACCGCGCTGGCCGATTTGACGTTGTCGCAGCGCAGCAGGATGGGGGGCAAGAAGGCCCCCGCCTGCGCATCCGCGCCCTTGGCCTCGATGTGATCGGGATCGCCGAACACCAAGCTGGCTTCGCCGCGCAACAGCGCGATCTTTTCGCGCACGTCGGCGCGCTGCGCCAACGAGACCAGCGCGCCCATCTGCACATCGTCACGGCGCGGATCGCCCACCTGGATCTGGCCTAGCCGCTGCTTGAGCGCGCCCTCGACATCGCCAAGCAAAGCCGCGGGCACCATGATGCGGCGGATGGCGGTGCATTTCTGGCCGGCCTTGACCGTCATTTCCCGCACGATCTCGCCAACGAACAAGGCAAACTCCGGCGTGCCGGGCAGGGCATCGGGCCCGAGTATGCTGGCGTTGAGGCTGTCGCGCTCCGCCACGAAGCGCACGCCTTCGCGCGCGATCACGGGGTGGCGCTGCAGTTTCATGGCGGTGGCCGCCGAGCCGGTAAAGCTGACCACATCCTGGCCATCGAGATGGTCAAAGCCATTGCCCATAGGCCCGCAAATCAATTGCAGGGCCCCGGGCGGCAAAGCGTTGGCCTCCAAGAAAATGCGGACGCAGCGCTCCGCCAGATAAGCGGTGGCGGTGGCGGGCTTGATCAGCACCGGCATGCCGGCCAGCAAAGCCGGGCCGAGCTTTTCGCATAGGCCCCATACCGGGAAATTGAAGGCGTTGATCTGCACCGCACAGCCTTGGCGGGAGGTGAGGATGTGTTGGCCCAAAAAGCCGCCAGCTTTGCCCAGGCGCTCGCTCTCGCCTTCGATCAGCAGCCGCCCTTCAGGAAGCTGCCGCCGCCCCGTGGAGGCATAGGAAAACAGCGCCCCCGCGCCGCCATCTACATCGAACCAGCTATCGCCTTTGGTGCAGCCCGCGTGAAAGCCCAACTCATACAATTCCTGCTTGCGCGCCAGCAGCGCCTCGGCCAGCGCGCGCACCAAGCCGGCGCGTTGCGGGAAGTTGAGCCGGCGCAAAGCCGGGCCGCCAAAGCGCCGCGCGTGACGCAAGGCCGCGGCGATATCGGGTGGCGCACTGGCCGAAAGCGCGACGACTTCCCCGGTCACGGCGGAGCGCGTCTCGATGCGCGGGTCCTCTGGCGCGTGCCAGCGATCGAGCACGTAATGGCTAAGCGTGATGGGCATGGCTTCAGTGCCCCGTAAAATTGGGTTTGCGTTTGGCCAGAAAGGCGGCGACGCCCTCGGCATAATCATCAGTTCGGCCCAGCAGCCTTTGGGTGTCTCGCTCATGATCCAAAGCGTCATCGAGGCTGCGGTTCCAGCTGGCGCGCATCGCGGCTTTGGTGGCGGCGAGGCCGGCCGTGGGCGCGGCGGCCAAGCTGCTGACCAGGCTTTCGGCTTCGGAGATGAGCAAAGCATCGTCCACGCAGGCCCAGATCATGCCCCAGTGCAGCGCCTGCTCGGCGAGGAGGGCGTGCCCGGTCAGCGCCAGGCCCAGCGCGCGGGCCTGCCCGACCAAACGCGGCAAATGCCAGGTGCCGCCGCTATCGGGAAGAAGGCCAATATTGGCGAAGGATTGGATGAATTTGGCTGAGCGCGCGGCGATCACGATATCGCAAGCCAAAGCCAGATTGGCACCCGCGCCCGCCGCCACCCCATTCACGGCGCAAATCACCGGCATGGGCAAGGCCGTCAGCCGTCGCACCAGGGGGTTGTAGCGATTCTCCAGGCTTTCGCCCAAATCCACCGCCGCCCCGCCAGGGCTGACGGCGCGATCCCCCAAATCCTGGCCAGCGCAAAAACCGCGCCCCGCGCCCGTCAGCAGCAAGACGCGCGCGCCATCGTGTTCCACCCGGCTCAGCGCATCGGAGACTTCGGCGTGCATTTGCCCGGTAAAACTATTGAGCCGATCGGGGCGGTTTAGGGTAAGGCGCGCGACCCCGTCTTCCAGGGTGAACAGGATGGTCTCATACATCGGCCGCCTCGAAGCTTTTTGCGGTCATTCTAAGTGCCCGTCAGGCGAAGCGCAATCGCGTGCTTGGCGCCGCGCCCCGGGCAGGGCAGAGTTGGCAAATGTCAAAACCCTTGCACCATATTGGCGTTGTCGGTGCTGGCGCGATGGGCGCGGGCATCGCGCAAGTGGCGGCGCAGGCCGGCTGCGCGGTCACCGTCACCGATGTTTCAGAGGCGGCGCTGGCCAAGGGGCACGCGGGCGTGAGCGCCGCGCTGCAGGCGGCCCACACCAAAGGAAAGCTGGCCGCCGGAGAGGCGCAGGCCATATTGGCGCGTATCAGCTGGAGCGTCGCGCTGGAGGATCACGCCCATGCGCAATTGCTGATCGAGGCGATTGTCGAAGAGGCAGAGCCCAAGCGCGCTTTGTTTTTGCGGCTGCAGGACATCGCCCCCCACGCGGTGATGGCCAGCAATACCTCGTCTTTGTCGATCACCGCGCTGGCGCAAGGCCTGGCTGCGCCAAAGCGGTTTGCGGGCTTTCATTTTTTCAATCCCGCCCCGCTCATGAAGCTGGTGGAAGTGGTGCGTGGCAGCGCTACCGATCCTGCGGTCACCGCATGTTTACTCGAAACGGCCAAGGCCTGGGGGAAGCACGCTGTGCTGGTGCGGGACGTGCCGGGCTTTATCGTCAACCGAGTGGCGCGCCCGTTTTACTCCGAAGGCTGGCGCGCGTTAGAAGAAGGCGTGGCCAGCCCCGAGGCTATCGACGCCGCGCTGCGCCTCGGCGGCGGCTTTCGCATGGGCCCGCTGGAGCTTGGCGATCTGATTGGCCATGATGTGAATTATGCGGTCGCGTGCTCGATCCACGCGGCCTATTTCGGGCGCACGCGCTTTGTGCCGGCGCTGGGCCAGGCGCGCTTGATCGCCAGCGGGCGGCTGGGCCGCAAAACGGGCGCGGGCGTCTATGGCCCCGATGGCGCGCCCCCAGTGAGCTATCCTGAGAAGGATGGGCACGAAGGCGTGCCGGTACGGCTGATCATGGGCGATGGGCGCAGCGCGGCGACCCATGCCGCGGATCGACAAACCCCTGTGTTTTTGAAGGATTGGGCCCAGCCCACTTGCCCAATCCTGATTGGTGCCGTCTCGCAGCCGGGCCATAGCGCATTGACCGGCGCGCCGGCCAAGCCGGTTTTGCTGCTGCAGGATCGCCCTGGCGGCTTGGTGCTGCGCACCTGGCTGCAATTGGCCAACGCCGCCGCCGATGCCGTGCGTGACCAGGTGGCCAGCCCTGCCGATATCGATGCCGCCATGTGCTTTGGTCTGAATTATCCCATGGGGCCGCTGGCCTGGGCGCAGGCCTATGGCCCGGAACACGCGGTTGCCGCACTCAATCACATTGCCGCCGAAACCGGTGACAGCCATTATACGCCGAGTGAAACTTTGCAGCGCGCGGCGCTGACGGGCGCGCCCTTGACCGGAGACCCCCATGCGTGACGCCTTGATCTGCGAAGCCGTGCGCACGCCCATTGGTCGTTATGGCGGCGCGCTGGCGGCCATGCGCGCCGATGATCTGGCCGCTTGGCCTTTGAAAGCGCTGATGGCGCGCCTGCCCAGCATGGACTGGGCCGCGGTGGATGATGTGATCTATGGCGCGGCCAACCAAGCGGGGGAGGATAACCGCAATGTGGCGCGCATGGCGCTGCTGCTGGCGGGCCTGCCCGAAAGCATCCCAGGTGCCAGTGTTAATCGCTTGTGCGGATCGGGCTTGGAGGCGGTGGCCCAAGCGGCGCGCGCCATCAAGACAAGGGAGGCCGAGCTGATCATCGCCGGCGGGGCTGAAAGCATGACACGCGCGCCCTTCGTGATGGGCAAAGCCGCCACCGCCTTTGCCCGCAGCACTGAGGTGTTTGATACTACGATTGGCTGGCGCTTCATCAACCTCGCCCTTCAGGCGCGCTATGGCAGCCATTCCATGCCCGAGACGGCGGAGAATGTGGCCGCGGAATTTCAAATCTCCCGCGCTGATCAAGATGCCTTCGCACTGCGCAGCCAACAGCGGGCGCTGGCGGCGCAGGCCAGTGGGCGCCTGGCGGCGGAAATCGCGCCGGTGCAGCTGACGGCCAAGCGCGGCGAAACCGTGCACATCGCGTTGGATGAACACCCAAGAGCCACCAGTTTGGAGGCGTTGGCCGCGCTGAAACCCTTCGTGCGGCCCGATGGCGTGATCACTGCGGGCAATGCCTCGGGGGTCAATGACGGGGCAGCAGCGCTGATTTTGGCCTCGCAGGCCAGCGCGGCCCGCTTGGGTTTGACGCCGCGCGCGCGGGTGCTCGCCGCGGTGTGCGCGGGGGTTGCGCCGCGCGTCATGGGCATTGGCCCGGCCCCCGCCGTGCAGAAATTGCTGGCCCAGGCCGGGCTGAACATCGGCCAGATCGATCTCATCGAGCTGAACGAAGCCTTCGCTAGCCAGGCTTTGGCGGTGCTGCGCCAGCTGGGTTTGCCCGATGATGCCGCCCACGTGAATCCCAATGGCGGGGCCATCGCTTTGGGCCACCCTTTGGGCATGAGCGGCGCGCGCCTGGCCATGACGGCGGTGGAGGAATTGCAGCGCCGCGGCGCGCGATACGCGGTCTGCACCATGTGCATCGGCGTCGGTCAGGGCATTGCCATGCTGATCGAGCGGGTGTGATTGATCGCCGAGGCACCAGGGCATAAGATACGCCGATTGCGGAGTCACT